>NZ_CAUGKU010000015.1:0-39174 GCF_959600285.1 Veillonella magna
CGCTGCTTGCCTCTAAACAAAAAGCGACTGCCCATAGGCTTTGCAAGTCAGGTCTTTCGAATGACGTTGCTCAACCTATCGCCGCTGCTTGCCTCTAAACAAAAAGCGACTGCCCATAGGCTTTGCAAGTCAGGTCTCTCGAATGACATTGCTCAACCTATGGGCAGTCTCTTATCTTATATAAGATTAGCAATCAACAACGATAGATTTCGCGGGGAAAGGGGAAGAATCACGGCCCGTAGGGGATAAGAACTCCTTTGCGTCAGCACTCTCTCTTCTCACATATATCAAAAAATAAAAGAGGATGGTGTGGTCTATGGAGAACCCCATGCCTTCCCTCCCCCCCTCCTTGTATGATGTAATCAAAAATTGTTGATAGATGAAAGGCCTGTATAGGGCACGTAGAACGCCTTTGCGTCAGCAGGCTTCCTAGTGCCCTATACATGCCTTTCCCCTTATTAAAATTATTTTTTGATTAAATCACTCAAGTCACTGTCTACGACCTTCGACATCAATTCTTCGTAGCTGATATCGTCGGTAAGTCCTTCTTCATCCACCTTACCGTCATCGTAGTGTTGTCCTTGGCGTTCTTTCACTTCTGCCCGGAAGCCATGTTCATCAAGAACGGCTTCGTCGTACGCGTCCAGTAATTCGTTATCCGTCGTCGGTGTCGTCACCGTCGGAGCCACGCGCAACAGCTGTAAGGAAACGCCGTCCCACATAGCGCCTTCGGCACGCCGCGTTTCATCGGCGGTTACCAATACTTCCAGGAAGTCCCAGAATAATTTACTGTTCGCTTCAAAATTATCCCGCAAGTACGTTACCGTTTGTAACGCCACCCCGGTGATGGCACCCAGCGCCGCCAGATCGTCGACGAGCTGTTTTTCCTTGCCGTTTTCCAAATCGTCGCACGCCTTTTTTAAGAGCGGCATGTATTCGTCCGGCGACAACCGGCGAAGCAATGCGCCCGCTTCTTCCACGGCCATGTCCGTCAGGTACGGTCGTTCACCATCATACACGGAGCGCCGTTTACCGAACACGCGATTCATCGCCGCTTCCGTGACGAGCCACGTACCCATGCTGTCGCGGCATTCCGTCGGGCGGAAGCTATGCTCATCGCCCTTGCCCGATTGGCACGCGCGAATGACCGCCGTAAGACCTACGCCCCACAGCCGCGCTGCTTCCGAATCCGTCAGCACATGGGCCAACATATCCTGCTCCGTCGCCTCTACCGTTCCCTTTAACAACGCTAAGGACACGGCATGCGATGTGCTGGACTCTTCAAAGAAACGCTTTTCATATTCGTAACGCGCTTCGTAAAATTCTCGCGCCAAGCTGTCTGCCGGCGGCACCGGTCGCTTGCCGGTAAACGCATCCGGCCCGTACCAATCCGTTACTACATCATCAATCACGACAAGCTGAATCTTGTCATATACATTAATATCTTTGTACTGAATCGCTTCGCTTACGGCCACCGCGATATCCTTGTACATTCGTTTAATTCGTTCCGTATCACAACGGTATTCACGCATACTTGTCACATCCTTTCTCACCTGGCTGCCCCAACACTACCTCCCGTTAGACAGTCGTTACTATGACTTCACCATATATTTTATATGACAAAAGGGGATATTGACAATGAAAATTATTGCATATATCCCCTATAAAATTTATCTATGTAACAACGGTTACACGGTTTGCTTCACGGACGCTACACGTTACCCTTCGCCGATAGCTTACCCGTCAGCTACATGGTATCCTTCACCGGTAGCGTACCGATCGACGCCGGTTACGCCTTACGAATAGGTACCCATGTACCGGACTCTATTAATGTCCGTTATCGAACAGGGCCTGTGGTTCCGTAAATTCCAGCAATCCGTCCCGTCCGCCTTCACGGCCGATACCACTGGATTTAAATCCGCCGAAAGGCGCTTCCACATCGCGCGGTCCGTCATTGATAAATACATTGCCCGTGCGAATGTGACGAGCCCACCGCAATGGCTTCGTCTTTCATGCCCCACACGGCACCGCTGAGTCCGTACGGCGTATCATTGGCAATGCGCACCGCCTCTTCCACGGAATCGTAAGGGATGACGCACAGTACAGGCCCGAAGATTTCTTCGCGGGCTATGGTCATGTCGTTCGTTACATTGGTGAAAATGACGGGATCCACATAATAGCCGCAGTCCGGTGCCACCGGTTCGTCACCGTAAAGGAGCACCGCCCCTTCTTCCTTGCCCTTGGCAATATATTCGGAAATCGTCGTAAACTGCTGCTTGGATGCTACCGTGCCGATGACAGAGCTGCGATTCGTCGGATCGCCCACGGTGTATTCGCCGATGATTTCCAGCATCAACGCTTCCAACGCCGCCTTGGACTGGCGAGGAATCAACAGGCGCGACTGCGCCGTACAGGTTTGTCCGGCATTAAAGAAAATCGTGTTAAAGCACGCGCGGATGGCTGCTTCATAATCGGCACCGGGTAAAATCACGCACGGTGATTTACCGCCCAGTTCCATACTGATGCGTTTCAAGCCGCCCAAGGCCCGTTGCGAAACGGTGCGCCCCGCTGCGGTGGATCCCGTGAAGGATACCATATCAATGTGCGGATCGTCGCACATAGCATTGCCCACTTCGCCACCGCGACCGGTGACCATGTTGATCACACCGTTCGGGAACCCGGCGCGATGGAACGCTTCCACCAGCCAATACGCCGTCAGCGGTGTGTGCTGACTCGGTTTTAACACCACCGTGTTGCCCGTCAAAATGGCCGGCATTACCTTCTGCACAATCTGTCCCAACGGATAATTCCACGGGGTAATGCACGCTACCACGCCCACCGGATCGCGATACACCGTAGAGTTCGGCAATTTCTCTACCAGCGGTAAGGTCTCTGCCAATTCGATGAAGGACCGAGTTCTGGTATATTGGTAGTCCACCTGTACGGATTCGGTAAATGTCACCGGCGATCCCAATTCGCTGACGATGGTATCCACAAAGGTATCTCGCAAGCCTTCGAACTGTACCAGCATGTCCTTCATATAGCGAATGCGTTCTTCCATCGGCGTGGCTGCCCACAACGGAAAGGCCCGCTTGGCTGCTTCCGCCGCGCGTGCCACATCTTCACTGTCACCGGCCGGTACCTTGGCGATGACTTGCATGGTCGCCGGGTTTTCTACGTCAATGCGTCCCGTGCCGTGCGCGTCCACCCAAGCACCGTCAACATATAACTTCTCGTAATTCATAGCCATGCCTCCTCTTATTTCTCTTATTCGTACTCTTTAGAATTCATATATTCTTGAATTCGTATTCTCTTGCAGCGTCCCCTCTGCTATGACTGCCACATATGCAGCAAGTACAGCACGATGGGAATGTACGGAGCCACGATTAAATTGCCCACGCTGAGCTTTGTAATATGTAACAGGTTCATGGCAATCGCCAGAATAAGCAGCGCTCCGATTTCTGCCATTTCAGTAATGATGGCCGGCGTTACAATCTGCGCAATATAACCGGCCGATACGGTAATGAGCAGCTGATAGACAAATACGGAAATCCCCGCTAAGGCGCAGCTGCTTCCCTTCGTAGAGGCCAACATAAAAATAACCACAAAGTCCATACAGGATTTCACCAAGTATGTCGTGTACGTGCCTTGTGTACCGCTTTCAATGCCGCCGACAATCGACATGGCTCCGGCGCAAACGATAAGCGTGCTCACCACGAACCCGTCCGTATCGTCGCCGGTCTCTTGTTGGCCGAATAAACGGCGACCCATTCGCTGCAACCAGCGACAGGCTTCGCCCATGCGATACTCAATCTCCAGCCATTCGCCGATAAGCGCCCCGGCAGTGACGGAAATCGTAAGCACCATTAAATTCATATCCGCATTGATGCCGCCAATGCCAATATATAACAAGCACAGCGCTAACGCCGCCATCAGTCGTTCTTTGATTCGCTCCGGCAAGCCGCGCTTACAACGACTACCCAATACCCCGGCCGCCACAATGGCCAGCCCATTGATCCAAACTCCTACTAGAGTCATACTCTCTCCATTCTAGTGAGTGATCGATTGTAGTATGATCACTCTTATTCCTACTTATCGTCTTGCGTATAATCGAAAAACATATGGAGTATACGCAAAACTTCTATAGAAATTATAACATAAAAAATAGTAGTATGGTTAATAAAATATGGGTAAAAGAAAAGAGAGCGGTTACCGTGCTGGAAGTCAGGTCTTGCGAATTCCTTCTGCGCACGGTAACCGCTCTCTTTTTCACTTGTCTATTTTTATTACACTACTACTATTTTTATGTTGGGAGAGGGAGAGGAATTCCCTCTTCGCACAGGGGCGATTTCATTGTTCTCTTCTACTACTTTGCCAATGCCTGTATTGTTTATGTAGGAAGAGCGGGCCGGCGAATTCTTTCTCCGCACGGTAACCGCTCTCTTTTTCACTTGTCTATTTTTATTACACTACTATTTTTATGTTGGGAGAGGGAGAGGAATTCGTCAGACCCTCCCCCCTTCCAGCATTGCTCCCTACCGAGAATTACAAGTATCATAGAATGCAAGAAGAGCCGCATAGTTTGCGTAGAAGGAATTCGTCAGACCTGACTTCCTAGCAAACTATGCGACTCTTCACAAAACCATTCTATTTATAATTGTATCTCTCTCGCCCAGGAAGCAAGCTGCGCTTCCTCGGCACGTACTGCTTTCTTCCCGTTTTCGATCTGCCGCATCACATTCGCCGGTGCGGTGCCGCTATAATTGCTGCGCCCCGCCACACAGGCTTCGATGGTAATGGCTTCCAAAATATCGTCTTCAAAGATAGGTGAAATCGCTTTGAAATCCTCTACCGATAAGTCTGCCAGCACACAGCCCTTTTCAATGCAATGCTGCACCGCCGCACCTACAATGGCATGAGCTTCACGGAAGGGCACGCCTTTCTTCGCCAAATAATCTGCCATGTCGGTGGCATTGGAAAAATCATCTTGCAGCACAGCCCACATCCGCGCACCGTTTACTTTCATCGCCCGCAGCATAGCGGCGTTAATGGACAAGGCAAAGTGAAGGGTATCCTCCGCATCAAAGATGCCTTCCTTATCCTCCTGCATATCCTTGTTATAGGTAAGAGGCAAGCCTTTCATCGTCGTCAACAGTCCCAACAGGTGACCGTAAATCCGACCGGTCTTACCGCGCACCAATTCACACACGTCAGGATTTTTCTTCTGCGGCATAATGCTCGACCCCGTACAATGGGCATCGTCCAATTCGATGAAGCCAAATTCCGTACTGGACCAAAGAATTAATTCTTCGCTTAACCGGCTAAGGTGCATCATAACCATGGACGCCAGATGAAGAAACTCCAACACATAATCGCGATCGCTGACGGCATCCATGCTATTTTCGTATATCTTTCCGAAGTGCAACAGCTCCTGCGTATAGCTTTGATCGATGGGATACGTCGTCCCTGCCAACGCTCCCGCGCCAAGCGGCATGGTGTCCGCGTAATCGTAAATCAGCGCCAACCGTTTCGCATCGCGACCCAACATGGAAAAGTACGCCATCAGGTGATGGCTGAAAAGCACCGGCTGTGCCCGCTGCAAATGCGTATACCCCGGCATAATAACATCCTTGTTCGCTTCGGCCACTTCCAAAATGGCTTTGCGCAAATCCGTAATCAGTTCACCGATATGCACCACGGCCTTGCGCACATACATGTGAAGATCCACGGCGCATTGATCGTTACGGCTCCGTCCGGTATGAAGGCGTCCGCCGGCTTCGCCGATAGCATCGGTAAGACGCTTTTCAATATTCATATGAATGTCTTCGAGAGCTACGGAAAACTCAAACGTACCGGCTTCGATAGCCTGTTCTATTTCTGTCAGCCCGTCTACGATAGCCTTTGCATCCGCTTCGGAAATAATGCCCTGCTTGGCCAGCATCTTGGCATGTGCCTTACTGCCGGCAATGTCCTCCGCGTACATCCGCGCATCAAAGCCAATGGAGGACGTAAAGTCCTCCACCGCTTTATCGGTGCCCTTCGTAAACCGGCCACCCCATAATTTTGCCATTATAAACCTGCCTTTTCTTTCATCAACGCATTGATCGTCAGCGGCAAGCCGAAGAGGTTGATGAACCCTTCCGCATCGGCCTGATCGTATACATCGTCTTCTTCGAAGGTAACGAATTCCTGATTGTACAAGGAATACGGCGACGTTGCTCCGGCGCTGATGATGTTGCCTTTATAGAGCTTCAAGGTTACCGTGCCGGTCACCGTTTTCTGCGTGGCATCCACGAACGCCTGCAAGGCTGTCATAAGAGGTGCAAACCACATGCCGTCGTACACGAGTTCCGCGTATTTGTTAGCCACCAATTCTTTATAGTGGAAGGTGGCTCTGTCGAGGCACAGGTATTCCATTTCACGATGGGCATACATGATGATGGCTCCGCCCGGATTTTCATATACCCCACGGGACTTCATGCCTACCAACCGATTTTCTACAATATCTACGATGCCGATACCGTTGGCGGCACCGATTTCATTTAAGGTGTTAAGCAATTCCAGCGGCGTACCGGTCTTGCCGTTCACTGCTGTCGGCACCCCTTCGGTGAACGTAATCTCTACCGTCGTTGGTACGTCCGGCGCTTCTTCCGGAGATTTGCTTACCAAGTATACATCGCTTTTCGGTGCGTTTGCCGGATCTTCCAAATCGCCGCCTTCATGGGATAAGTGCCATACGTTCTGGTCCATGCTGTACGGATGCTTTTTAGTCGCCACTACGGGAATATTGTGCTTAGCCGCATAGGCCATGCAATCTTCACGGGATTTCAGTTCCCATTCACGCCATGGCGCAATGATCTTTGTATTCGGCGACAAGGCTTTGATGGATAATTCGAAACGTACCTGGTCATTGCCTTTACCGGTAGCACCGTGGGCAATCGCATCGGCTCCTTCGGCCTTAGCGATTTCCACTAATTTTTTAGCAATGAGCGGACGAGCAAAGGAGGTGCCCAATAAATATTTTCCTTCGTATACGGCACCGGCTTTTACGGTGGGCCAAATGTAATCGCTGACGAATTCTTCGCGGCAATCAACGATGTACGCCTTCACCGCACCGGAAGCGATAGCTTTCTTTTCCACCGCTGCATAGTCTTCCGGCTGTCCCAAGTTGCAGCATACGGCCACGACTTCGCAGCCATAGTTTTCTTTCAACCAAGGAATAATAACGGATGTGTCCAATCCGCCGGAATACGCTAATACGACTTTATTGACTTCACCTTTGTTTACCTTACTCATGTGTAACACCTCTGCTTATCTTTTCTCTACTGTCTGTCATCCCGTGTTCGCTAGGGGATGGTGATTTCTTATTTCGTAGTTTATTATACACAGCGTTGTATAATAATGCAAGCTTTTTTGCAAAAAAATACAGGTATTTTTTTCAATACCTGTATGCTGTGTACGGCGCACTACGGAATCGCATATTGTACAAGACCGTAACTCTGTCCCGATATAGTGCTGTAATGATGCGTTTGTACCGCTGCCTTGAGACCGCTTACCGCGCCCAAGACAAAGGCGGCAGTTCTGAATGCATATTCATCCTCGACGGGATAGCCCAGCTCATGCAATGCCTGCGGACGACAATCGGCCAACGCATTCATAAGGGCAATATTTTTATCTACGCTTACATCCTCTTGATTGACCAAGCGTGCCGGCAATAAATTGGCACTGCCTACTACGGCAACGCGCCGTCCCGATTGCTGCGCCGCCATCTGCATCAAACGACCGAAGGTGTATAATTCTTCATAGCTGAGCCGCCCCATGGTAAGGCGCACGATTTGCTTGTTGCCCAGACCTTCTTCACCTAAGAAATGGAGAGGAATCGTTGCCGTATGATGAAGGAAGTAATCATCCGTGGAAATCGTCGGCATATGATCCAAAATGCTGACCAACGGAATGCCCATGCGTTCTCCCAAGCGCAGCATGACATGATTAAAAAAATCGTCCGTTTCCATGCCCAAGGTAATCGGCACTCCGCCGGATGGCTGCAAGGCACCGCGCAATCGCGGCTGCGGACTGTACCCGATAGCATCGCGCAAGGTGTAGCGATACCGACTTAGGATAACGATGGTTTGCGGATGGCTGTCCCTAATATGTATGGCAGCTTCCTTCATAGCGGCAGTAAGCTCTTTATACGTAGCCTTCGATTTCGGTAGGTCCTCAAAATATGCCAACGGAGCCGGCCAATACGATACACTTACGATTTTACCTGCTGCCATAAAAACTCCTCCTATATATTCACGCATAGACGATACGTTCTTCGTCGTATTGTGACACTCACATATCTATATTTTTCTATAGTTTTATTGTACTGGGTCAGTCCACAAATGACAAGACACTATCTTTCACGTTGCAAATATCGCATAGGTTGGTGTCCCGGTGTTACCTTCTGCCGATACTCTGACTTTTCTTACCTGTACGGGATTGGTTCCCAATATTTCTCCGACCTGTCTTCTGCCAAATACGCTAGCATCTCTTGCCTACCGCATAATTTCTTTCGCAGATCAATTTCTTCCGCGTATTCATTTCTTTCCCATTAATTTCTTCCGTGTATCAAGTTCTTTCCTGCTCGAGAGAGGTAATTGCTATATCCTAGTTTGTCTCCCTGTGGTATGATAGATGCATGAAACTATTACTGAAAATTTTAGTGGTACTTGCCGCCTTGGCCGCCGGCCTGTATTGGTTTGCCGGTTATGAACCGGAAACGGACAAGACTGCGCAGCGTACCCCACAGACACGATTGGAACAACATATTGAAACTTCGGAAGACAGCTTGACCAGAACCGCGCGTATTCGCCGTCTCTTTGCGTTCAAAGAGGCCGTGCGCACAGCCTTGAATGCTCGCGTCCCGGCGGACCGCCGCGTAAAAGCCGATGAAATCGCCCCCATTATGAAAGAGGCCTTAGTAGCAACGGAGGATAAACGCTTTTACGATCACGGTGCCATCGACATTTTTGGCATTTCCCGCGCATTTTATATCAACATGGTCGCCGGTCACACCGTGGAAGGAGGCAGCACCATTACGCAGCAACTCGTCAAAAATCTCTTTCTGTCTTCCAAGCGCATTATGTCGCGCAAGATAGAGGAAGTGTTGCTGGCGTATTTGATGGAATATTATTACACGAAGGATCAAATTCTCACCATGTATCTTAATTCCATTTATTACGGTAATAATTATTACGGACTGGAAGCAGCTGCCGCCGGTTACTTCGGCACCACGCCGGACAAACTTTCTTTAGCACAGGCAGCGATGCTGGCCGGTCTGCCGCAGGCACCGTCCTATTATAATCCGAAAGAAAACTTTACCGCCGCCAAGGAACGGCAGCGCACCGTCCTCACACTGATGGCCGCGCAAGGGATGATTACCTCCAGAGAAGCGGACAGCGCATTCTATGAAGATGTAGGTTTAAAGAAATAAAAGAATACGCCGCCGTATTCTGCACTAAAGGTCTTCGGCTAACGCATGACTCTTTATTACAGAATACGGCGGCTATTTTTATATTCCTTCCTTCCCTCGTCTTGCCTTAACTAAAACAAGCTCATACCTTATGAAGAACGCCATGCGCTAGCTCTGGCTTCGAATAAGGTATGAGCTTGTTTATTTGTATTAATCTTTATGCGTTGTCAAAAATTCTTTAACCGCCGCCATGGCTTCGGCTTCATCCGCACCGTCAACGGTGACCACCAGTTCCGTTCCCTTCGTGGCGCCCAAGGTTAACACGGTCAAAATCGATTTGGCATCGGCCTGTTTGGCACCGTTAGCCAAGGTAATTTTCGACTGAAATTTTGCGGCCAGCCGCGTAAACAGCGTCGCCGGACGGGCATGTAGTCCCGATTCGTTCGTAAT
The DNA here is from genome assembly GCF_959600285.1 of Veillonella magna. Lineage (NCBI taxonomy): Bacteria > Bacillati > Bacillota > Negativicutes > Veillonellales > Veillonellaceae > Veillonella > Veillonella magna. Next base: position 9,905 of record NZ_CAUGKU010000015.1, read on the forward strand.
GGTTACATGTTCTTGAATCATTGTGCACACCTTCCTCTTCCTGCTCCCCGACGCTATTACCCACTAGCGTCGCTATCCACATCGGCACAGCCTCTATTGCCGTGCGCATTACTTGCTGTTGTATGACGGAGTCATACATTTTTCTCTATCTATTATACCAAACAAGTATCGCTTACGTAATGACCAATTTACAGTTCAATGCCTTTTTCGGTCATTATGCGCGTTACGTACGCCGCAATTTCCTTGGCACTTCCCAAGGTCAATGCCTTCGCCGCCATGTGGCGACACTCGTCTACGGTCACCGACCGAAGCACCGCCTTAATCATGGGAATGGCCGTGGCGCTCATGCTGAATTCATCCAGACCCAATCCCAATAAAATCATCGTCGCCATCGGATCACCGGCCATTTCTCCGCACATGCCCGTAAGCTTACCTTCCTTGTGCGATGCGTCGATAACTTGTTTAATGAGCCGCAGCACTGCCGGGTGAAGCGGTTCATACAGCTGCCCGATGCGCTCGTTCATGCGATCCACTGCCAAGGTGTATTGGCATAAATCATTGGTGCCGATGCTGAAGAAATCAACTTCCTTGGCCAAGATGTCAGCAATCATCGCCGCTGCCGGTGTTTCCACCATAATGCCTACCGGAGTGTCCTTGTTGAAAGCAACCCCTGCCGCCGCAAGCTCGTCCTTTGCTTCCTGCAACAGCGCATTGGCACGGCGCACTTCATCCAGCGAAGAAATCATAGGATACATAATGTGCACCTGACCATGCACACCGGCGCGAAGCAATGCTTTCAGCTGCGTCTTGAACATGTCCGGTTCGGACAGGCAAATGCGGATGGCCCGATACCCGAGGAAGGGATTCATTTCCTTTGGCAAGGCCAAGCATTTCAATTCTTTGTCGCCGCCGATGTCCATGGTGCGAATGATGACGGGGCGTCCGTCCATCGCTTCGGCACACGCCTTATAGGCTTCGTACTGCACCTCTTCATCCGGTAATTCGTCGCGTTCCATATATAAAAATTCCGTTCGGAACAAACCAATCCCTTCGGCACCCAGCTCCCGCGCCTTAGCCGCATCATCAGCTTTGCCGATATTGCCGAAGAGAAGCACGTCATGACCGTCCTTCGTCTTCGCCGGTAGGTTCGCCGATTCTTTCATCGTTTGCAGTACCCGGCGATACCGTGCGCCTTCTTCTTGGTACCGCGCAAATTCATCATCGCTAAGCTCCGTCAGCACAATGCCGTCCGTGCCGTTAACAACCGCCTGCTCGCCGGTGCGAAGTGTGCTGCTGTCGCCAACGCCCATAACTGCGGGAATCGCCAAGGTGCGCGCCATGATGGCGGCATGACTGGTAGGCCCGCCGCTGGCCGTTACAATGCCCTGCACTACGGTAGCATCCAAGGACGCTGTATCGGACGGAGTCAAATCATCGGCTACTAAAATAATCTGTCCCGACAAATGTGCCAAGCCGCGCGGTGTCATGCCCAATAGATTGCGAAGCAAACGATCGCCGATGTCACGAATATCGGCACCGCGTTCACGCATGTACGGATCGTCCATAGCAGAGAACATGGCCGCAAAGCTTTCAATTACGCCTTCCGTAGCTTCCGCTGCGGATTTGTGTTCGCTTTCCACCGCCTGCCGAATCGATGTCAACAGCGACGGGTCCTGCGCAATCATAATGTGTGCTTCGAAGATAGCCGCCTCCGCATCACCCATCGTGGCCGCTGCCTTAGCTTTTACCTCTGTCAGCTGGTCGATGGTGGCCTGCATGGCGTCGTCCAGTTTGTGTAATTCCCCCGCTACCGCCGCTTCCTCAATGGGAGTGCGATCAATGCAAATCTCTTCCTGCGTATATACATATACCGTGCCGGCACCGATGCCGCGGGCTCCTGAAATCCCTTGTAGTTTCATACATATCTCCCTAGTAATTTCCTCATCCCATACGTGCGTATCGCTGCGTTATGCCGGTTCCGACGAGTGCCTGCCTAATGCCTAATGCAATCCCGACACACTCGTGCCGACATGTTGTGCCACGTCCGATACGCTCGTACTGCCTATGTTATGCCAATTCCGTTTCGAATACTTCCGCTGCAGGTCCCGTCATAAATACGGTGCCGTCTTCGCTGTAGCTGATGTGCAAGGTGCCGAGATACACGGCCACATCCACTTCACGACCGGTCAATCCGTTTTCGTGCGCCATTACCGCAGAAGCGCAGCAACCGGTACCACACGCCAGCGTAGCTCCGGCGCCTCGTTCCCAAGTGCGCACCTTAATATGGCTGTCGTCTACCACTTCCACAAAGTTTACATTCGTTCCCCGCGGAAACAGCGGATGACGTTCTAGCTTCGGTCCCAACGTAGTCAGCGGCACTTTCGTCACATCGTCTACGAACACTTCCGTATGCGGTACGCCCATGAGCACGGAGCTTACTTTATATGTCACGCCGTCTACCTCCACATCATAGTTGAGCACCTTGTCCGCCTTAATGTCCATGGGAATGTCCGCTGCGTTAAAGGAAGGCTTGCCCATGTTTACCGTAACCAAAGTCACCTTGCCGTCTTCCACCGTCAGCGTCGGCTCCATGATACCGGCCAACGTTTCAATGGTAAACTTTTCTTTTGTCACAATGCCCCGTTCATACACATATTTCGCAAAGCAACGAATGCCGTTACCACACATTTCCGCTTCACTGCCATCGGCGTTGATAATGCGCATCCGCGTATCCGCCACGTTAGACGGCACCACTACGATAATGCCGTCACCGCCAATGCCCGTCTGGCGATGGCACAGGCGCTTAGCCAATTCCGCATAATCCGTATCCGCGCCGTTCGGATCCGTAAAGAAAATAAAATCGTTGCCTAATCCATGCATCTTTGTATATTTCATATTGCCTCCTTGCTGCTGTGCAGCTCTCTCACTTTTATCGTCGTCATCGACACTACCGATTAACATCGTCATCGACCGTACCGGTTAACGCTCCCCCGAGTGCCCATTGGATTTCGGGTCTCCACCGGTTCTATTCCCGTGCCGATACATGCTATTCACGGCGCCGGTTACCCTTGATCCGGTATTGGTTAGCGCTAACGCAATGTCGATTCACTCTAATCCGGTGTCAGTTAATCTCGCCCGGTATCAGTTAATCTAATCCGGTGTCGATTCACTCTATTTGTTATAAGCACCACATCATGCATTCTAAATCAGCGGAAAACCGCTTATGATGTGCTTTATTATAGCATGAAAAGAAAAAGAAGAACATATAAAGTAACAAGAGGGGGGTCCATGCCTCGGTAGTCAGGTCTTGCGAATGACATACAAAAGAAGAACAACACATCAACATCGAAAGCTCGGTCTAGCGAAGAGCGTTTCTTATGTTGATGTGTTGTTCTTTTCTTCCAAAGAGGATAGATGCAGCTTGCGTCAGTTACTTTCCTTTGTATGCTTGTATTACAAATAAAATCAATACACATGATGGGCATGGCCACCTTCAATCATATAATATACCTCATATTCAGCAGGTCCCTTTGTAGGGCGTAAACTCTTATAAAACAATAGCTGTATATAGACGCCAGGACTGACTTTTAAAACAGGTGTGTAATGATGATTGGTTGTCATACGATACGGTATAGCTGTTTCAAACATAGGGTATCGATTCTTGAGCACTGTATACATTTCTCTATATATCTTAGCCGCTGTTACTTTATCCGTAGTAATAAAGGTATTTGAAACTTGGTACACTGGTCCATTATAGAGTTGATCAATATAAACTATTTGCTTTGTAAATTTATTCCCCATTGGGTGCATTCGTTCATAATTCCATCTTGCGGTTTTTGTTGTTGCCCACGACTCCTTATAATTATCATAATACCCTACTTTCCAACCGGGTAAGTTAGAAAAATTTGTTCGAAAATCAGAATGTGGCATACCTACATATAATGTATAAAATGTTTCCGGCTGTGCTACGATGGCTTTCGCTTCTTTTAAGATCGCATCCGCTTCATCTGTAGTTGTCACACTTGTCGATGCATTAGACGCTGCCACAAAATTTTCAGTCACCATCGGTGCCATCAACAAACTGCCTGCCAACACCGCACGACATACCCATGTTGCATACCTTCCTAGACATTTACATTTCATGGTCATCTCTCCTTACCATAAACTTTCCTCTTACCGTTCACACATAATACTGACACTCATATATTGTTTCACTTTTTCTAAAAGTAGAAACTATCTATTTATGCTTATTGTAGCACCAATGAAAAGAAAAGGGGAGGTTTCTATCGCAGACATGTCATTCGCCAAATCTGACTGTCGAGATAGGAATCTCCCTCTTCTCTTTTCCCCATTTGCTAATACCCGCCACCGGTTATAACAAGAGAATCCGGCATTACTGCGCAGTGGGTATTCGTCTCTCCCCTCAGCTATTTGCCGTCCTCGGTGATTTTAATACAGCGAAAGAGGGTATCATAGCTACGCAGAGAGCATTCGTTTCCCTTCCCCCTATTTGACGCTCAACGGTTATAGCAAGAGAGTCCGGCAGTACTGCGCAGTGGGTATTCGTAAGACCTACCCACCTAGCGGTACTGCCGGACTCTCGGAACAATTAACCGATGACGGCACCAATAGCCTCTACTGTTTTAGCTATCGCTGTATCCAACGTTTCTTTATCAATAGTCAATGCCGGATTGAAATACAGCACATCTCCCAGCGGTCGAAGGAGCAATCCCCGATCGAGGGCGGCTTTATAAATCTGATAGCCCGTTCGCTGTTTACTGTCAAAGGCTTCCTTGGTTTCTCTATCCTTTACCAATTCAATAGCATTGATCAAACCGATGTGACGAATTTCACCGACATGCGGATGATTGCCCAGCGCCGCGTTTAGTTGTTCATGAAGATACGTTGCCCTTTCGGCCGCCGTATCCAGCACATGATCTTCTTCCATAATATCGAGCACGGCCAATGCTGCCGCACATCCCATCGGGTTCCCCGCATAGGTGTGGCTGTGCATGAACGCTTTGTACTCACCGTAATCTGCATAGAACGCATCGTAAATGTCTTGCGTTACGATGGTAATACTCATAGGCATATACCCGCCGGTCAATGCTTTCGATACCGTCATGATGTCCGGGCTGACCGATGTGTGATCGAAGGCAAACATTTTTCCCGTACGACCGAAGCCAGTAGCAATTTCGTCGGCAATGAGAAGTACTCCGTACGCATCGCAAAGCTTGCGCAATTTTTCCAAATACAATGGCGGATACATGCGCATACCGGCGCAGCCTTGTACCAACGGTTCCACGATGACTGCCGCCAGTTCATGACCATGCTTAGCAAAATCTTCTTCTGCTTTCTCAAAGCATTCGCACCGGCAGGTGTCGCGCTGCTGACCGTAAGGGCAGCGGTAACAATCCGGCGCCGCCGTATGTACCGTTTCCATGAGCATGGGCTTATAAATTTTGGCAAACAAATCCATACTGCCTACCGACAGGGCGCCGATGGTTTCCCCGTGATACCCTTCGGATAAACACATAAACTTTTGCCGTTCCGGATGCCCCGTCTGGTATTGATACTGAAAGGCCATCTTCAGTGCCGCTTCCACCGCACCGGATCCGTTATCGTTGAAATGAAATTTAGCCAGCCCCTTAGGTACCAATTTACTCAAACGCTGTGCCAAGGTAATCGCCGGCTTATGACTGAGATTGGCAAAGATAACATGTTCCAAGGTGTCCAACTGTTTTTTGATGGCTTCATTAATCCGCGGATTGCAATGGCCAAGCAAATTACACCACCACGAGCTGATGATGTCGATATATTCCTTGCCATCCACATCATACAACATAGAGCCCTCGCCCCGTTCGATGACAATAGGCTTTAATGTTTCGTAATCTTTCATTTGCGAACAAGGATGCCATATGTATTGTAAATCCGTATCTACCCAATTCTCTTTCATATCTCTATCACCTCAACCTAATAGGTATATGCCATAGCCGTGTTCCTTACACGATCGCATACCAACATTGTAAATTCGTTTTATTCGTACAAGCCAGCTAACATGGCCGGATCCGCCGCAAGCTCCGTATCCCCCGGAGCTACCTTTGCCAGCACCTTGCAACCGGTTAACTCTTCGATCATATACACATTGTCTTCCTGCATAGTGCCGCCGGTGTAATGATTTAAAATAATTCCCTTCACCGGAATGTGGCGCGCTTTCAAATATTCCACCGTAAGCACCACCGTATTGATCGTGCCCAAACCGGCGTCGGCTACAATCAGCGTCGGCAGGTGGAGCCAATGAATAATATCCGTTAAAAAGTAATGACCTACTTCGTCGTAGCGAATCGGACACACGATACCGCCGCTGCCTTCCAGCGTAACAAAATCGCGGGTAGCCGCTACCCGTTGATAGCCTTTGATAACCGTTTCCTTTTCTACGGGATTGCCTTCCAGCTTAGCTGCCAAATGCGGCGACACCGCTGTCTTATACAAATACGACAACAGTTCTTCATCGGACTGTCCCAGGTTCGCCGTTGCATTGACAAAGCCTGCGTCACTTTCATCCACACTGTCCGCACCACTGATGGCTGCCTTGTAATAGCCTACGTTATATCCGGCATCATGAAGACGTTTCACCAGTAACGCCGTCACATAGGTTTTGCCGATGTCCGTACCGGTGCCGGTAATAAATAATCCCTTACTCATGTCACATAACCTCTTTTCTCTGTACAGGGCAAATGCATGTTTCAAATTCCCGTACATATACACTGTAACCAGACTATATTTAATGTTATTATATATGCCGATTTTCAAAAGCCATATGTACTATATCATTAGATATATTCCTTCTATCCTTTGGATATGTCTTCTCTATCTTATGTATCTTTATCTTATGTATCTTTTCCGTTCTCTATCCTATATACCTTTTTTATTCTTTATACCTTTTCTGTTTTTTATACCGTTTCTATTCGCTGTATCTTCTTCGGCTTGTTACTACCCGCGATGACGAATGGCCGGAATGACCCGCTTACCCAGCATCGCTGCCACAACGGATAGGAAAATATCTCCCGGCACAGCCAACACGAAGCAGTACCACACAACATATTCAAAGGATACGGCTTTGCCTAAATAAAAATTGCACACCACATACAAATACGCCATGCCCAACGCATACACGACAGCCAAGTTTGCCAACGTTGCTATGAGCAGTCGTCCGAAGGTAGGTCGCCCGTCCCCTTCCGTCATGCGTCCGCTAACATAGGCGCCACCGATAAAACCTAACAAATAGCCAAAGGTAGGTTGAAAGATATAACCGGGTCCGCCACCTTCCGTAAAGATAGGCACCCCCATCAATCCCAACACAACATACACGCCCACAGCCAATGCGCCCAGGCGTTTGCCCAATAGCAAACCGGCCATGGCAGTAAATAAAAATTGTAATGTAAACGGACATACCGGCACGGGCACACGAATGAATGCACCTACGGCGATAAGCGCCACGAAAAGAGCACACACGATCATGGCGTACACCGACAATCGCTGTTGACTGCGACCGTCCAAAGCCGCCGCCTGTTTTACCTGCATAACCTATACCTCCTTATCATCCACACCTCGGATGAATACCTATACCATCCACGTCTCGGATGCGTACCTATACCTTTAAATTCTCAATTACCTTACTGCTATTAAAGCACACTGCGTCCTCATTGTCAACTTTGTTTATTTATAATGGTTTATAATGGTAACAATATCTCCCTATCTCGAAAATATAGTAAACAACTAGGATTTTAACCGATGACTCTCCTCGCTCTCTCCCTTGTCACCTTGCCTACCGAATACATTCCACCGCTGCCGCGCCTTATCATCCACATCCGATCATCATGAATTTTGCACGGCTCATTCTCAATTACATTCTATGGTTATACAATCCCGCTCTTACGCTTAAACTCAAATTTTCTCTCCTGTCCCTAACAAAATGAGAGGCTTCTATATTGCAAGCGTGTCATTCGTAAAACCTGACCGCTGAAATATGGAAGCCTCTCATTTACTATCTCCTCATTCACAAGACCTGACCTCTGAAATATGGAAGCCTCTCATGTACTCTCTCCTCATTCGTCTGACCTGACTTGCGAAGCCCATGTAAGGGGATTGTATCTTATGCGATTACTTTTGCACATTATTGATTATTTTTTCATATTTTTATTGACTTTCATAGTCGCTACTTCGTACAATCAAGATAATGAATTGCTTCCGCAGATATCGTATCAACGCGTATAGAAATTACAGTTGCAAGCCATGTGCTTGCCATCGATTTCCTACTGCATCACGCGTATCTCGAAGAAGTAATTCCATCAAATTCAATCACCGCTAGGAATATGTTCGCATACTATCTATTAACTCCATATGTTAACTATCGTATTAACTTTATGTGTTAACTATGAATTAATGCTATATGTCAATTCATATAGTAATCCCCTGCGGTGGTTCCCTCTTGTTTCAGAAAAGGAGTGGTTATGTGTTATCCGAAGAACGACACAGATTAATTGTTGAACGGTTACGAACAAAATCAACGGTAACGGTGCAGGAGTTGGTAGACTTATTCAATTCATCACCGGCTACCATCCGCCGCGACTTGAATTATCTTCACAAGTGCGGCTTAGTTCAAAAAGTTCATGGCGGTGCAGCCAGCATCAGTACCGATTTCAACACGACCGAACCGGATATGTCCGCCAAGGCATTATTATTTACCAAAGAAAAGCATGCCATCGCCGAATTGGCGGCCAACTATATTACGGACGATGATTTCGTATACATCGATGCCGGTTCTACTACCGAGGTGTTACTCCATCATTTAAAAAGTAAGATAACCACCTTTGTTACCAACGGCATCGCTCATGCCACCTTCTTGGCAGCACGTCAATACAATGTGATTCTGTTAGGCGGTCACGTAAAAAGCAACACCGGTGCCGTCGTCGGGGACACGGCATTAGAGCAGCTGGAGAAGTACAACTTTACCAAAGGATTTTTCGGCACCAACGGCATCAGCATCGGCAGTGGGTTCACCACACCGGAACCGGCCGAAGCAGCAGTTAAGCAAAAAGCGCTGGCCCGTTGTCGTCACGCCTATGTGTTGGCCGATCCGTCCAAGTTCGAAAAAGTAACACCCATTACCTTTTCATCCGTGTCCGGTGCGTCAATTATTACTACGCACCTCGTGAACCGCGTGTACCGAAAATATACTGTAGTAGAGGAAGTAGACCCATGATTTACACCCTGACCTGCAATCCTTCGTTGGATTATATAATGAAAGTCCATGACTTTTCGCCGACGGCGGTGAATCGCACGGCCGATGCTAATTTAATCGCCGGCGGCAAAGGCATTAATGTCGCTGTCATGCTCAGTCACTTCGACGTGCCGGTGACGGCCCTTGGTTTTGTGGCCGGCTTTACCGGTGATGAAATCATGCGTCAGCTCCGCCAATGGGGTTGTACCGAAGACTTCATTCGCGTAGAAGATGGCCTATCCCGCATCAATGTAAAAGTAAAAAGCGACGCTGAGTTTGAAATCAACGGCGCCGGTCCGCGCTTAAACACAACCGATGTAGACCGCTTGTTTGCGCAGCTGGATACCTTGACCGCCGATGATTACCTGGTCGTGTCCGGCAGCATTCCTGCCGGTTTGCCCGTCACATTGTACAGCGATATTTTATCTCGCCTGACACCGCGCGGCGTTCGGTGCATCGTCGATGCTACCGGTTCCTTGTTAAACGAAACGTTACCTCATCGACCGTTGTTGGTCAAACCGAATCATCATGAATTGGAGGAGCTATTGGATCGGCCGCTTCCGGATATCGCCCATCTCCTGGACGGTGCCAAAGAATTACAACAACGCGGTGCCCGTCATGTATTGATTTCCCGCGCCGGTGACGGTGCCCTGCTACTGACCGACGACGGTCGAGCCTACACGGCTAGCGCACCGCATGGTATTGTACGCAACTCCGTCGGCGCCGGTGATTCCATGGTGGCCGGTTTCCTTGCAGGCCTTCGTAACGACGGCGACATCGAGTCTGCCTTTCGTTTAGCCGTAGCCGCCGGATCCGCCTCCGCCTTTGACGATTGGTTAGCACCGAAAGATGCGGTCTGCCGCTTGCTGACACAAATAGAAATCAGCACCGTAGCCTTGTAACTCGATACCTTTTAAAATTTCTGTATAACCTCATACGCGTTGAACGATTTTACAGAAACTCATTGACAGAAAGGATTCCCCCATGCGTATTACTGATTTATTAGTACCGCAGTCCGTACTGCTCAACGGACCTGCCACCAACAAAACAGAAGCCATTCACATGTTAGCCGATCTCATGGAAGCCTCCGGTTGTTTAAGCGATAAAGACGTGTACCTCGCCGATGTGTTAGCCCGTGAAGAAGCTGGCTCTACCGGTCTCGGCGACGGCATTGCTACGCCGCACGCCAAAAGTAAAGGTGTTGCCACCGCCGGACTGGCTGCCATGGTCATTCCGGAAGGCATTGACTTCGACAGCATCGACGGCAAACCGGCACGATTGTTCTTCATGATTGCCGCACCGGAAGGCGAAGCCGATGCGCACATCGAATTGTTAAGCCGCTTGGCCATGATGGTCATCGATCCCGATTTTCGCGAAGCCTTGATTCGCGCCAAATCCGTTTACGATTTTCTGGCTCTCATCGATGCCAAAGAAGACGATCGCTTTCAACCGGCCGCAGCCAACGCGGCAGCTGCGACGGAGGAAGCCGCTAGCGATGCTACCAATGATGCCGATGAGTCCGCAGATGCTGTCGCCGGTGATGCCGGTACTGCTGATGCTACGGCTACCTCCCCGTCATCACAAACGGCTCCGTCCTCGTCATCGCAAACAACTCCGTTCTCGTCATCGCAATCGTCTCCGTCATCGGACGCTGACAAGCACTATCGCATCTTAGCCGTAACCGCTTGTCCTACCGGTATTGCCCATACATTCATGGCTGCGGAAAGCTTGGAACGCACTGCCAAAGACATGGGCATTTCCATCAAAGTAGAAAAGAACGGATCCGGCGGAGTGAAGGATCCCCTTACGGCCGAAGACATTGCCCATACGGAATGCATCATCGTGGCTGCTGACAAAAATGTACCCATGGATCGCTTTAAAGGGAAACCCCTCATTCAGGTACGCGTAGCCGCAGGCATTAACGAAGCACGTCGTCTGCTGGAAGAAGCGACCTCCGGCAAAGCAGCCGTGTACGGTGGTTCCAAGCAAGACAGCACCACCGATGACGATACCTTGCTTTCCGCCGAAGACAGTATAGGCCGTCAAATTTACAAGCATTTGATGAACGGCGTATCGCACATGCTTCCCTTTGTTATCGGCGGAGGGATTCTCATCGCCTTAGCCTTTTTATTCGATACCTTTAATCCGGCGGACCCGAGCAAGTTCGGTTCCGGAACGCCGCTGGCTGCGTTCTTCATGAAAGTGGGCGGTGCCTCCTTTAGCTTCATGCTGCCTGTGCTGGCCGGTTTCATCGCAATGAGTATTGCCGATCGTCCCGGTCTGGCTGTCGGCTTTGTCGGCGGTTACTTAGCCAATGCCGGTGGATCCGGTTTTCTCGGTGCCCTTATCGCCGGCTTTGTGGCAGGCTACCTCATCATCGGCTTGCGTCGTCTCTTCGATGCCCTGCCGCAATCGCTGGAAGGCATCAAGCCGGTTCTTCTTTATCCGGTATTGGGCGTTCTCCTCATGGGAATTGCCATTACCTTCGTTATCAACCCACCGGTAAGTGCCCTTAACAACTGGCTCATGGATACGTTAAAACACATGGATTCTACCAGCCGCATCATGTTGGGCATTATCTTTGGCGGCATGATGGCCGTTGACATGGGTGGTCCCGTAAACAAAGCCGCCTATGTTCTCGGCACCGGCTTCCTCGCTACCGGCGAATACGGCATTATGGCGTCCGTCATGGCCGGTGGTATGGTACCGCCTTTGGCCATCGCTCTTTGCACGACCTTCTTCGGCAATCGCTTCACCCCGGCGCAACGCAAATCCGGTATTACCAACTATGTAATGGGGCTGTCCTTCATCACCGAAGGCGCGATTCCTTTTGCCGCCGCCGATCCGATTCGCGTCATCCCTTCCTGCATTGTTGGTTCTGCCGTAGCCGGCGCTTTATCCATGGCGTTTAGTTGCACCTTGCGTGCACCGCACGGCGGCATTTTTGTAGTGCCCACCATCGGCAATCCGCTGATGTATCTCGTGGCAATCGCCATCGGTTCCGTTGTGACCTGTCTTTTGTTAGCAGTACTGAAAAAACCGTTGCCGCAAACCGAACGCTAATCGCACTTCCCCTTATTACAATAGTTACTAACTGTCATGATGGTTGACCGTTAGCATACGTATATGAACGCCCTACTAACGTGCACTTTTCTCCCTAACGAAAGTGCCTTGGTAGGGTGTTTTATATTGATTAATTAATTTGTTCACTCTTTTCATATCTTTTAGTATATATAATATTTACTTTTAAACCGTAACAAGCGTATACTAACGATGTCGACAGGCTGTACCCTTATACGTATAACAAAGTCACATTAGGTCTCAATATATCCGACGGTGACAAGTCATAGTGTGCCAAGCTACGACAAGTCACAATACATTCGGCTATGACAATACAATTCATAGGCTATTAGGTAACGAGGTAATTATTATGAAAACTTTCTCTCTCCCATATGGCAAAGAGCATTGCACGCTAACAGTACCGGACGAACGCCTGGCCGGTGTACTGCTTTCTCGCGCACACGAATATAAAGCAACGAAAAGTGAAGACGAACTGGTGGCCGACGCGTTGGCCAATCCTATCGGTTCTCCGAAATTATCCGAACTCGCTAAAGGCAAGAAACGCTGTGTCATCATCTCCAGCGATCACACCAGACCGGTACCGAGTCATGTCATTATGCCGCAGCTTCTTCGCGAATTGCGCACCGGCAATCCGGACATCGACATTTCCATTCTCGTTGCCACCGGTATGCATCGTCCCACTACGCAAGAGGAGTTAGTGGCTAAGTACGGCGAAGCGATTGCTACTAACGAAAAATTTATTATGCACGTCAGTCGCAACGATGAAGATATGATCAGCATCGGTACCTTACCGTCCGGCGGGGAATGCCTGATTAACCGCGCCGCAGTGGAAGCCGATTTACTCATTGCCGAAGGCTTTATCGAACCGCACTTTTTCGCCGGTTTCTCCGGCGGGCGTAAGTCGATTTTGCCGGGCATTGCCAGCAAGGTAACCGTCCTGGCTAACCATTGCGCGGAATTTATCAACAGTCCTTACGCGCGTACCGGTAATTTGGAAAACAATCCGATTCATCGCGACATGCTCTACGCAGCCAAAGCAGCCAAGCTGGCTTTCATTTGCAACGTAGTTATCGACGCGGATAAAAAAGTAATCGCTGCCTTTGCCGGCGATCGCGAAAAAGCACATGAAGCCGGTACTGCCTTTGAAATGAAATTAGCCGGTGTTGCTCCCGTACCGGCCAATATCGTGGTCAGCACTAACGGCGGCTATCCACTGGATCAAAATATTTATCAAACCGTCAAGGGCATGACCGCTGCCGAAGCCAGCTGTAAAGAAGGCGGCGTTATCGTCATGGTATCTGCCTGCGAAGACGGTCACGGCGGCGAAGATTTTTATCGCATCCTTAAAGACTCCACCAATCTGCAGGACACGATGAACACCATCCTCGCTCGCAAGCGTAACGAAACCGTATTCGATCAATGGGAGTCGCAAATTTTGCTGCGCATTTTGTTAAAGCACGATGTTATCATGGTAACGAAGGCACCGCAACAGATGATTGAAGACATGCACATGCATTACACCGACAACATTGAAGATGCCATGGCCATGGCCGATGCCATCCTTGCTAAGCGCGGCGTAACCGACGGCTCCGTTACCGTCATCCCCGATGGCGTATCAGTTATCGTAAAATAACGCCACACATATCTTCACTTCATCACATTTATAAATTACACACTATCCATTATTTATCACCCATTACCTACCACTAATACTCCCCGCGTATTATTTATACTTACTATTTATACTTACTACTTATACTCACTGCTTATACTTACACGTACTACGTAAAAAAACAGTATGCTCGTTTAGAAATCTCCTACTATGTAAGGAGTCTGAACGAGCATACTGTTTTATTTTATGACTATACTATTGCTTTGACGTTACTTTTTAGATATTATCGCTTAGATGTTATTGCTTAAATGTTATTGCTTAGACGTTACTTTTTAAACGTTATTTCTTAGAACTTGAAATTCAATTCTGCACGGTAGTAATCACCGTAGCTATCGCCATTGCTTACCTTCTTGTTATTGAAGCCATAGTACGCGGTGAAGCCTACGTTCTTATACAATGCATAATCAACGGTGGCCAGCCAACCTTTGAAATCACGCGGTTTCAACTGTGCCCAGCGGGACGTAAAGATCGGAGTGCTTTCGCCTTCACGGAAGTACTGCATTTTTACATCCCATGTGCCTTGCTTGCCCATATTGTAATCGCCGTAACCGATGCCGGCTACCCAACCGCTGGTACCTTTATCCAAGTATTTTTTCTCAGCATTATCAATATTAGTCATCTTCACATATTCACCGCCGAGCCATACCTTGTCGGTCACCTTCGCATTCAAAGCCGCACCCCATACGTCGAACGGCAAATCATCATGACCTAAAATATAATAACCGTCTACACGAAGGTTCTTACTGAAATCAGCGCGCGCCTGCAAAATTGTTACACTCGGGTTAGCATCCGCATCAAGACCGTCAGCCCCCTTTTGAATCTTATTCCAAGTAAAACCCTTCGGTCCATATGCATAGGTGCTTGCATAATACGATGTCATTTTACCGTGGTTAACGGACAAATTCACCTTGCCCCAGTTTTGGCTGATGCCGATACCATCAAGGGGTTCATCATTGTAAATAAGACCTTCCCCGATGACAACGCCGTAACGACCTACGTTAACCGTCGTATCCTTGCCGAATTTATGAGCCACATAGGCACGGTCAAAAGCTACACTACCACTATTCTTGGCATCGCCGAATTCATAGTCGCCGGTGTCACCGGTACGAACGCGGAGAGTTGCCGTAGTGGAATCATTTACAGTCGCCGTAAATTGCAGGCGCGCCCGGAAGTCAAACCAAGATTTGCTATGTTTATGGGCCGCATCGCTTCGTAACTGTCCTTCTTTTTCAGAACCGCGATACCGCATACGCGCATCGCCGGTAATCTTCACATTGCCTACCTTGTTTTCAAGATTAGCTACGCGTACACCCAAATTGTTGAGCTCCCCGGAAAATTCATCAGCCAAGCGATTAATCATCGCCTGCTGTTCTGCATTGGCTCGCCCTTCATTCGCCATTGCTTTCGCTACCATCTGAGCCATTTCATAACGGGTGATGTTTTTTTGACCCTGAAAGGTGCCATCCGGATAGCCATTGATAACACCGGCTGCTGCCAATTGTGATACGGATTGGTATGCCCAATCGGATGGGGTCACATCGGTGAACGGATTGGCTGCCCCTACAACGCCAATACCTAACGCGGCTACTGCCAACGCAGTCACTACTGATTTTTTCATGTTCTCTGCACGTCCTTTCATAACGGGACCTACGCTCCCATATTGCCCTAATTATACGAGGATACACGACACGGTAGCAAGTAAAAGCGATAAATTATATAAGCTATTTTTATATCAATATTGCAATATCATTTGAAAAACATTTTTTATTTTTCATCGCAACGTATCCTTACATCTCGTCACTATTGTTAGGCAAATCATAAAACAAGATACCGCCTATACTCTTCATCATTTTGCGTCTTACCACATAGATAGCATTCGATAAATTAAAAGTCATATGTCATCGATTTGATTGAGATGAGAAAGATCATCCGTAAGACCTTCCCTCTCTAGTCCCCGTCTGCAATAGCTGTACCGGCACTCTTCAATACGGAAATCACAAACGTATTGGCAAATAATAAATTTATATGGATAACAAAAAAATCCCCGTATATAGGTTGAGCAACGTCATTCGTAAGACCTCTTCCTCCTCAGCTCCGATTCAATCACGCCGACATATAAAAAACAAAAAGCCCTTCCTATAGGTTGAGCAATGTCATTCGTAAGACCTGACTTGCGATGCCTATAGGAAGGGCTTTTATCTCTTAGATTATATTCGGCGTTATTGCAAACCACCGTGTCCCAACTTTACGCAATCCTCTTTTGTAATTTCCGTCCTCGATGCCAAATACGGCAAAAGCACGTCGAACGCCGTAGGCTTGCTGAACAATACGCCGCCGGGCAAACCTACAATCGGCGTACCGTCCGCCATATAGGCAATGCATACCATAGACCCCGGCAATACGGGCAGACCATATGTCACTACGCGCTCTGCGCAGCGAGCAATCGCACCCGGCGTAAGATCATCGGGATCGACACTCATACCGCCCGTGCAAAATACAATATCCGCACCGGCCGCTTTCACCCGACGAATTGCTTCGGCAATTAAATCCGTATCATCCGTTACGATTTCATGCGCTACCAGCTCCATGCCAAACGGCGCCGTTCGCTCCTTAATAATCGGAGTAAACGCATCCTTAATTCGTCCCGTAGCTACTTCCGATCCCGTCGTAACTATCCCCATGGTTTTTACCGTAAAAGGAACGACCTTTAATAACGGTTCATCACCGGCAATACGCTTGGCCTCTTCCACTTCGGACGTGTCCAAAAGCAGCGGAATGCACCGCATCCCTGCCAACTTGTCATCCTTCTTCACCGCCGTATGACTCCACTTCGTAACAATGGTGAGCTCACCAATCCCATTAATTGCATTAAGGCGATCCACATCAATGGAAAGCATCCCGTCATGCGCGGCAAAGGCCTCAATTTTTCCTTCCCGTACCTCCGACGGATAGATGCTATCATTCGCACACAGCGCATATAACGCTGCGGCCACATCCTCTTCGTGCATTTTATTTGTATCGCTCGGCTCCATTACAAAGATATGCTCCTTACCTAAGGAAAGCAACAGCGGAATATCTTCCGCCGTAATACGTTGCCCACGCCGAAACGGTGTATCCTTTACTTTTCCGATGACAATGCGTGCGATATCGTGACACAACACCTCACCCACTGCGTCGCGTACATGAATCTTTTTCATGTTAGACCTCCATGTCCGTGTTATATAGACTGTACACTTCATCCTCTGCATACATAGCAGTAAACGCACAAAAGCCTCGGCGATTGCCGAGGCTTTTGTGCTTGAGAAAAAAGAGAGAGAGAACATTTGAATTCAATTCAAATGTTAAGGGGCTTTGGGGGATGCCCCTAGATATGACCTTGCGTCATATCGTAATTTGATTATAACAAACTCCCCCAAAAAAGTAAACAGGTACAACAGGAAATTCCCGTATAAATTCCTATCAATTCTTTGATAGGTGCACGTCATTGTCTACTCAATAAAGACTATTCTCCAAATCGCTTAGCTCGTAAGTCGGCATGTGCCTTTTTAAATACAAATGCATTTCGAATATGCTTGCGCATGGCCTGCTCGGCTCGTTCCGGATCATGAGCGCGAATCGCATCCATAATTTCCATATGCTCGCGATCGCACAAATCGGTACGCCCCTTATCCAACGTGCTGATATACATATCACGATTGACCATTTCACGAAACTCTGCCAAATAATCTACAACCCGTTCGTTACCGGAGAAAAACGAAATCAACGAATGGAATCGACTATTAATTTGCACGCGATCCTCCGGACTGGACGAAGCAATGCCCGCATCACAAATGGATTGCAACTCTTCAATTTGTTCATCCGTGCAATTTTCCGCGCACAGTCGCGCTCCCAACCCTTCCATCATTTCGCGACACTGGTACATGGCAATGATTTCTTCCGGCGTATACCCTTTTACGGTAACACCCTTCCACGGCTTAATGACCACCAAATTATCCTTCGCCAATTTACGGAATGCTTCGCGCACCGGCGTAGCACTCACATTAAGCTGTTCCGCAATTTTTACTTCGTTTAACTTCACCTGCGGTTTCAAGGCACCTGTCAAAATAGCCTGTTTCAACGTTACATACACCTGCTCGCTTAACGGCAAGCGCCCGATTGAATCAATTGTATTTAAGCGATATTCTTCATGTTTTTCCATAACTGTTATCTCCTAATCACTCGTCGTCCTATTAAAATTCGTAATGACATCTATCGCCAAGTATACTATAATAAAAGGTGATATTAGAATGTAGATTACACATTCTGTAGTCTATATTCCATACTTAGTTTAATTATAAAGCTCCGCCGCTTTTTCTGTCAATTGCGGGCCGTTGTGCCTGCATGTGCATAGGCTTGGTTCGACGGAGCTTGCTTACGTATAGGAGCCTCTTACCAATGAGTCGATGTTTAGTAATTATTAACCCCGTATCGGGCGGTGGTCGTGCCGCACAATATGCGCTGGAGTTGGAGTGGCAACTCAGCAATATGTTTGACCACATGGAGGTTAAATTTACCCACGGCGCCGGCGATGCGACACGCTTTGCCGTCGAAGCCTCTCGCGACGGATTCGACGCTGTCTTCTGCATGGGTGGTGACGGAACCATCAACGAAACCGTCAACGGCATTGCCAAAGGTGGCGGTAAAGCTAAGTTCGGCTTTGTCCCCGTAGGCACCGTGAACGATATGTCCCGTGCGCTGGGCATTCCGTTAGCGCCGCTGGATGCCATTCGTTCCTTGGCTAACTGTGAAATTCGCCGCGTCGACATTGGTCGTTGCAACGATCAATATTTTTGTAATAATATCGCCGCCGGCGTCATTCCTAAGGTAGTGGAAGAAGTAACGCCGAAAGAAAAACAACTGCTCGGTCCGCTGGCCTATTTTGTCAAAGGCGGTCAAGCTCTCTTTACCACCAAGGATTATACCTTCCGCATTCGCACGGAAGATCACGATTTCACCACGCGCTCGCCACTGGTTATCGCCCTGTTAACCAATGTAGTCTCCAGCTTTGAAAAATTTATGCCCATCGCTTCCGTAGACGACGGTTACATGCGCATTATCATCTTTCGCGAATACTTTATCATGGATGTTCTCCGCATTTTACCACTCATCCTGCGCGGCTCCATCTACACATCTAAGTATGTAACGATTCTAAAAGTTAAAAAAGCACACATTGAATTACTCGATGACATCGAACTGCCTACCAATATGGATGGTAATAAAGGCCCCCTCATGCCGGTAGACATGGAAGTCCTTCCCGGCTTCCTCCAGGTGTATGTGCCGAAAAGCCCTCACCTACATCCATTGCCCGAAACACACACTTCCGCCAAGGCGACTAAGAAAAAATAGAAAAAACAAAAAAAATAGAATAACTATATAAAAAAGCTAACGCTCCCCATCCGATGATGGGGCGTTAGATTTTTTTATATTACAACAGCATCCCCCTTTCCTAGCGGCATGTACCCGCCGGAAACAAAAAGAGCCTCGGTAGGTGTGGCACAGAAACGCTTCATCAGGCACTCTCCTCCACCGGTATTCATCGGCTTATTTTAGAAAAGGCTCTATAGGTTAACGTAAGAAATGCTTCGCAAGACCTCTCCACGCCTCTTCGGCATGTACCGCCGGAAACAGAAGAGCCTCGGTAGGTGTGGCGCAGAAACGCTTCATCAGACCGCGTTTCCTAGCCACACCTACCGAGGCTCTTCCCATATAGTTCCGTCGATTACATACCGACCTTCTTCATCCACACATGCATAGTCCCGTCTTCATCAAACGGTTCCCCGCTGACTTCATAGCCCAGCCTTTCATAAAATGCTTTAGCTTGTAGCTGCGCTGCCAGCTTTGTCTCTTCACCGCCCATGACGCGGATAATATCCTCCGCCGCCCGGAGCATATCGGCGCCTTTTCCTGTGCCGCGACTATCCTTAGCCACCGCCAGCCGTCCGATAATAAACGCCGTCGGTTCTTCACGATCCCGATAAAAACGGCATACACCTACCGGTGTATCCGCTTCATCATAACCAACTAAATGCGCTGCTTCCGCATCCCATTCATCCGCATCATAACTAAAGCCTTGTTCTTTCATAAACACATCTTCACGCAAGGCCTTCCCCTCTTGGGGCAATTCGGAAAATACCTCTATTCGCATATTCGTTACCTACCTTTCATCGCCATGTATACATCCCATTACTCGCGTATCCATGACGGAATAATCCCTAAGAAACAGATTACCGCAAATACCATAAATGCGTGTTGAATATTATATAGCAGCACCGCCGTGGAATCAACCAAACCGGCCACCGACCGTGACAAAATAGAAGCTACGATAGCCATGCTGAGCACCTGTCCCGTAAGACGCACCGTACCGATAACGGAAGAGGCCAAACCAAAATATTGTTTCGGCACCGCACTCATAATGGCATTATTGTTCGGAGCCGAGAACATAGCGAAGCCAACGCCTACAATGACCAATGCTGCAATGATCATGGTTAATTCTTCCACATGTGTAGCATATATCATCACCAATAATCCTGCCCCGATGACAGCCATGCCTGCCGATGCCAAAACCTTTGAGCCATAGCGATCCGACAAGGACCCCGCTACCGGAGATAATACGGCCATAATAATAGATTGAATCAATAAAATCATGCCTGCGTGATTGGAGTCGTAGCCCATAATCATCTGCAAGTATAAGGACAATAGAAAAGCAATGGCAAAGGTAGCACTGTAATTCATCATCGCCGCCAAATTAGAAAAAGAAAACGTCCGATTTTCTAAAAAAATTCGTACCGGCAGTAACGGATCCTTCTTCGTTGCTTGGTAGCGCACAAAAATAACAGCCAGCACCAAGCCGGCCATAAGCATATACTTGGCCATCGGGTCCGTTACGATTTCCGACCATCCGTACATAAGCAGCACTAAGGTGATGCCGTACAACACGGAGCTGCTATAGTCCATGCGACCGTTCGGTTCGGAAATCCATTCTTCCTTCATAACCTTCAAGGTCAATGCCATCGCCATAGCGCCGTTAATAGTGATAAAGTAAAAAATACTGCGCCAACCAAAATAATAATTAAGGAATCCACCAACGACCGGACCTACGGCAAGGCCGATATAAATAACCGACACTGCCAGTCCCATGGCTTTCCCCCGTTTTTCTTTCGGATAAGCCAGCGCAATAATGGCCATGTTCGTGGCAAACAGCATCGCACTGGCAATGCCCTGCAAGGCGCGCACCAACAATAGCATTTCTACGGATTGCACTAAATGGATTACCACCGAGGAAAAAGTAAATAATGCCGTTCCTCCCAAAAAGATGCGTCGCTTGCCTACAATGTTGGATAGCCGTCCCATGGGTAATACAAAAATCGTACAGGTAATCAAAAATATTTCGACAATCCAACTCATGGCGGACGTGCCTGCACTGAATTCTTTGCCGATATCCGGTAAGGACATGTTAAGTGCGCTTCCCGTAAAAGGCGTTAAAAAAGAAGCCACCATAACGGTAAGCAGTACTGTATTCTCTTTTGATAGATGCAAATACCCTCTCCCCTTTCGCATTGATTTGTCATATCGTTTATACAAAAATTGTATTAATTTGGCATATATATTCTATTGTCAACCTAATCAAGTTGTGGCTATGGCCTGTGATAAATACGGTACATTAGATTTCAATACTTTTCTTGTCCTTATTGTATTGTACCTTATTGTCCCCTATCCATGTCAATGAAAATATTCCCAAAATCACATTTGCTACCCATGAATACTACAAAATTTTTATACTTGTGTATAATTTTATTTTTTTACCACATGACCTATAATTAAGTTAATCCATGAGCCGAGGCAACATCCCGACCCAATGCCATGAAGGCTCTGGAGGTATAGGGAACTCCTTTCATTATTCCCTATCAACGTATAGAGGAAACCTCGAACTAATTCTCCACTATACAACACATCCCACTCACAAGCAAAAAAGCAGGCTTACCCTAGCCTGCTTTTTTGCTTTCTTTTATATGCCCAGTATTTTCTTATACTTGGTTATATGCTAAAATATGTATGCAGTACCATGCAACTACATAAGTATTTTACAGGGGACACAAATAATGATTAAAGACAAAGACGTCATTTTGGCATTAGGTGAAAAAATTCTCCACAGCTACTATGAAAAAGGCGATATTGAACTGTTGTTATCCCATATGGATGACGATATTCTATTTGTCGGCGGTGGTCGGTCGTATCAGCTGCGAGGCTATGCCGATGTATCGCGCTTGTTTATTAATAGTCAGAAGAAGTTTTTTCCCTGCCATATTAATAATCACAGTTTTACCGTAAAACGATTAGACGATAACACATGGCTGTACCAGGCCATCTATGAAGTAGAGGCCTCCAGCCAGCATCTTCCGTTCCTACGCGATTACCAAAGTTGCGCCTTCGTATTCAAGCGAGCCAACGTGGTCGCATCGTATTGGAAAATTATTTACCTCAATCACGCTTGGGTATATCGCGGGCAAACACCGACGCGGATTCAAACCTTACAACGCAGTATCCGCGGCGTCGATTTGATGGAACGGCCGGATAATTTCAGTAACATGAGTGAGTCCGACCAACGTTTCTTTAAACGTGTCATCGAGGATCGATTCTATTCATTCCTTGATAAGGAAGATCAAGAATTCTTTATGGCCATGTCCTTATTCCGGTCCTTCACGCTGAGCCAAGCCCATTATATGTGGCGCCATAGTAATACGCCGGCACTGTTGGAAACGGAATCGGAAGCCAATATTTTCTTTAAATTCGATGTACAAACCGATAGTTATGTATTCCATCCGGCATTGCGCCATTATTTACAGCAGCATTTTACGGTTCAGCCTGTGGAATGGCAGCATAAACAACAACATCGAGCGGCCCGTTGGTATTTGTCCGTCGGCAATCATGAGCAAGCATTGAATTGGGCTCTCAAGGCAGAGGATTATCATACGGCATTGTCCGCTATCGAGATGGGGAGTCCGGAGTTACTGCGCTTCCAACCGGCATGCATTCGTCGCGAAATACTCGATCATTGCTCCGATAAATTAAAGCTCCAGCATTTGCGCGCGTACCTGCGCATTCTATTCTCACTTTTTGCACATAATGACTTGGAACTGTTCGATACACATTTGGCTACATATTTTAAATTGCTGAATCACGCCGAGTTAGGGGAAAGCACAAAACAGGAATTGCTTTGCTACGGGTATTGTATGAAAGCCCATCGCGCTTTCAACGATATTGATGAAAGCTTGAGGTGGATGAAAAAAGCCCGTGAATCCTTGCCGACTTCGCCGCGTCCGGCCATCGCTTTCATGTATTGGCCCTATGGCGTACCGGCATTATTATCGCTGTATCACAGCAATCCCGGCGAGCTTACGGAAACACGCGACAAATTGGAACAAATTATTAATTATGCCATAGAGATTGTCAATGATCCATCGCTCAAAGTATGGGGCGATGTTCTTTGGGGTGAATATTTCTACTTCACCGGTGAGTTTGATCGCGCCGCAGCCTATTTCAAAACAGTAACCGATACGTTAGGGGAATATTTAATTATTCCCGGCGCGGTTATTACTGCGCTGTTCTATCAGGCGCGCATCTTGATCAATCGCGGCAATGCTCATGACGTAAAACTGATTTTAAATAAGATTCAAGATTTATTGCCGAACACGAGCAGTACCAGTCACATGGATATGGTCATCCTTTACGAAGCATACTTGAACGGTATTTTGGAATCGCCGGAAAGCAATGTACAGGAAAGCTTGCATCTTTTAAACAAGAGCCTGTTCTATTATCCGACGCAGTCTATCGTCAACTCCATTCGCAGTCGTTTGCTGCTGGCGAAAAAAGACTTCGTTCATCTTCAGGACCAAGCCTACACTACCTATGATTTGGCAGTGGAACAAGATAACTTGGTTATCCGTATTTACAATTTACTCTTCCTGGCTATTGCCTCATTGAAAAAAGACAATGCTTTCCAAGCTAAAGAGTATGTGATTCAGGCTATCAACTTGGCCGTACCGGATAATATTATCACGCCGTTTGCGGAGTGTTCCGAATATTTATCGGACATTCTGTCGTCTATTTTTGTCAGCTCCGAAGCATCACAGTTTATCAATCGAATTTTCCACTCTTCCTTCGCTCGTTCTTTACAGCACATTCGCCGCGATATTGCGCCATCGGCCTTGTCGCGCTTATCCACCCGCGAACGCGAAGTAGGTTCATTCGTTGCGCAAGGCTGGACGAACAAAGACATTGCCAAGCATTTAAGCGTCGCCGAAATTACGGTGAAGAAAACGATCAGTCGTATTTTCCAAAAGCTGAACGTAAGCAATCGCGCCGCTTTAACACGGTATTGGCTTGACCATAAACACAATTAATTACTAAATTAATTACTAAACTAATTACTAAACATACCGACTTATACCTATCGCTTTCAGCCGATTCGTCGGTACAAATAAAACTCTCAAAATAAGCGTATCTCACATCACTTTTGATGTAGGATACGCTTATTTTACGTGTTCACCATTCTTCACCGTATGTGCAAAGACTATGATGCTCCGCAGGTACAACAAACAACAAAAAAATTTTTAACACAACACTTGCCTTCAGAGATGTATTGTATTTAATCCCAAGCCCTAAAAAATTTTGATACAACACTTGTCTTCAGAGATGTATTGTACATACTCAGGGGCATAAAAAAAGACTGTAACGAAAAGAAGTACATGCTTCACTTCGCTACAGTCTTTTGGCTTCCGCTAATTAGCGACTGCCCATAACTTTTTCCGGATCAGGTTCGCCGGTCATCCGATTTCGCAAATCACGACGAGCAATTTCCATAATCCACAGCCACCATAAGTGACCGAAAAGTTCAGATAGATTTTCGTCAAACGGAATGTCTGTCGTCGGCGGTGTCAGTCCCATTAAAGGCATAACAATTACATGTGCCAACAAATACACGAAGAAACCAAACACGCAACCTTGCCACATTTTAATGCGCGGCCAATACTCGGCAATTACGCAATACCCCACGGCAAATATGATAGAAAATAATACATGTACCGTAAATACATCGACCGGCAACTGCACACCGGAAAATGTGTATGATGCATCAGGCACACCCATCATATCCAGCAACACCTTCGGCGGTGTTACTCGTGTTGCCGCATCCAATGGCCAAAACACATTTGGATCTCGCGGCGGGAACGGCACTTCCCATCCCCATTTGGCAATGGCCCCGATAATACCTGTAATAATACCGATAAGAACGGCCAAGCCTATGTGGCGCCGACTTTCATTCGTTACATAAGAAAATCCAACTTTCATACTACATATCCCTTCTTCACAATATATATAACCCTCGAAGCGGATATGATTATAGCACTAGCCGTCGGGCTTGTAAATTTAATATAATAAATATAAAGAGTAGGATTTACAAGATATTTTTATGCCTAGGTAATAGCATATGTATGTCCAAATATTGGCTTTATAACCTATAGCAAAAAAATAAAAATAAGATATTATCTGCGCATGGCTATTTCCTATACTAAATACACCTTAGTAATAGAAAAAGGAGGTCTCTACAATGAATGCTGAATATAATGTATCTATTATCCTCTTTCCTGATTTTGAAACCTTAGATGCATTTGGGCCTATTGAAATTCTTGGAAAGCATCCCTCTCTCCATGTTACATGCTATTCACAAAATGGTGGTCTTATTTCTTCTGCCCAAAACATAGCTACAGATACATTATCCTTTGATGCTATCCCCGCTAATTCGATTATACTCATTCCCGGTGGAAAAGGAACTCGTTCATTAGTAAATGATTTGGATTTCCTACGAGCACTCGATACACTCTGCCACAATGCTGATTATTGTTTAACAGTTTGCACCGGCTCTGCTCTATTAGCACGCACCTCACATCTCAATGGACGCTCCGCTACTTCCAATAAAAAATCATTTGCATGGGTACGCAGTCAAAACGAATCCGTACAATGGCAAAGTTCCGCACGTTGGACTGTCGATGGAAAATATTATACATCCTCTGGAGTATCTGCCGGAATAGATATGGCCCTTGGTTTTATATCTGACAGGTTTGGTCGTAAAGACGCCGAATATATTGCCCATCATATCGAATACCATTGGAATGATACGCCTTATATGGATGCTTTTGCTTTCAGAGAAAATGATTAGATGATACAGTACACATCTTTACGCTAAGCACCGACTTTACTATTCTATATCTCCTCAAAAAACTAAATATCTATAACTATAAATAGTCCACTTTTAAATTTGTTACATATCTTATATAATAAACATAGCATCAATCTACGATTGATGTTAGCCACGATTACAACCTTATTTTGTGTCGTTGGCAACTATTACATACCCTATATGGTAAAAAGAGAGGATGTTGACATATGAAAGAAATTTTAGGTTTCCATCTTAACGGTTGCCCTTACTGCGCTAATGCATTTCGCGCCATTGACGAATTGAAAGCAGAAAACCCGGCATACAAAGATATTAAAATTACTTGGGTAGAAGATCAGGATGCTCACGAATTAT
Organism: Veillonella magna; assembly: GCF_959600285.1. NCBI lineage: Bacteria > Bacillati > Bacillota > Negativicutes > Veillonellales > Veillonellaceae > Veillonella > Veillonella magna. The sequence goes on from NZ_CAUGKU010000015.1 coordinate 36,566, forward strand.
TTAAAACGCATCCTTACGAATATTATCCGAATATGTGGTTCGATCTCGACAAACAGTACGAAGCACAGCCGGGTGAAACCTATGCCCAGACAAAAGCATACATTAAAGCTGTTTTCGATAAAGCATTGGCCTAATCCCTGCTACATGTTATAACGAAAAACATATACATTCAAAAAACGTGGCGGAAGATACTACTATCTTCCGCCACATTTTTATTTTCTATGATAACGTTCCCCTTCTACTATCATTCTTTTCGTAATATTCTTGACTATGATTTTCCCTTCACTATCAAATTTCTGCTACCATCATTTTCCTTCTACAATGTTTCCCTCCTAAAAATTTTTATGCTGTCACTTATTCCTTGTCATACAAATACAAACTGTGATGAACATCGCTGGCCATTTTAACATACCGCTCATATTGCCGTAGCACATCCGTAATCAATTCCTCTTTACGCATATACTTCACACTGTGGCCGCGTCGGCCATCGGAAAAATAACAAATCGGTTCCAGCGTATGCGACGTATCCACCGTAGGGAAGGAAGGATTATCTACTACCAACTGCGAGATGGCCTTTTCCACACAGGTTACACCGTACACAAAATCGCGCAAGGTTTCCTTTTTGATTACCAGCTCTATATACGGTGCATCATCTTTTAAATTTTCTCTAATCAACGCCGTAATATTATACTGCGCCAACTCCTTTTCAATCTCTGTGAAAGCTGACCGCACTGTCGTATCCATAAAGTGAAGAAGCTGAGTACGATCCATAGTCGCTACAATGGTTCCCAATCGCTCCTGCCAACGTTCGCCGGTCCAATACGATGTCCCCTTCGTTAAATCTCGACTGAAATACGAATTATCTATAATCATTCCTTTCAGCAAACAGAAAGACAATATAATCATAATCAACGCAAAGGGCAACGCCATAACAATATTCATAGTTTGCAGCGCCGCAAGCCCGCCCGAGTACAACAACACGATAGCGAGCAATGCCATAAGTACGCCCCATAATATACTTTGCCAACGAGGAAATTTTGTTTTACCGTACGAAGCAATACTGTTAATAACAAAAATTCCCGAATCTGCGGAAGTAATGAAAAATATAGCGATAATCACCAACGCCAACACCGATGTCAACAATGGCCATGGCAAGAGCTGCAAAAATTGAAATAACATCTGCTCCGTTTGTCCCGCCAATACCGATAAAACACCGCCGCGATGACTGTCCAACCAAATCGCCGAGTTGCCGAAAATTGTCATCCACAAAATATTAAATATCGTCGGCACTACCAATACGCACATAACAAACTCGCGAACCGTGCGGCCCCGCGAAATTTTAGCAATGAACAAACCTACAAAAGGTGCCCATGAAATCCACCAAGCCCAATACACGATAGTCCAAGATGTAAACCAATCCTTGTGCGTTGTATCATAGGCAAAGGTTCTAAAAGATAACTCTACCAAATGGGATAAGTAATACCCTATATTCTGTGAAAACGCCGACAACACATATACCGTAGGTCCGGTAATTAAGACGAAGAGCATTAAAATGCCGGCAATGATTAAATTTCCTTGACTCAACAAGCGAATTCCTTTGCCCACACCGGATATAGCAGAAATAACTGCCATCGTCACGGCAATAGCAATAAGTACCGCAATCGGCGTAAAAGATGTATCATGATATCCCGTTACCGACTGAAGTCCGGCATTTAACTGCAATGCTCCATACCCTAACGTTGTGGTAAGACCAAATATCGTAGCACACAAAGCAATGATATCAATAAGATCCCCCCAAAATCCATTTATATCTTTTTTCAAAATAGGATAAAACCCGGAGCGAATCGTCAACGGCAATCGATAGCGAAATCCAAAATACGCTAAGGATAATGCAATAATCCCATAAATGGCCCATGCGTGAATACCCCAATGAAACAAGGTATTCAACATCGCTTCTTGTTCTTGAATCGCCGGAGTAGCACTACTGTGAAGCGGCACTGCATAATGCAAAATCGGTTCGGCCACCCCAAAATACATCAAGCCAATACCCATACCGGCAGCAAATAACATGGCCACCCAAGAGAAAAAAGAAAATTCCGGTTCTTCATCATCATCGCCTAAGCGTATATCTCCCAAAGTGCCTACGCTAAGAATAACAAGAAAAATTAAAAAGAAGGCAACGCTCAAAATATAGACCCAACTAAATTCATTAAAAATATAATTTTTCATGCCACTCAAATAAGCATTAGCTTTTTCTGGTACCAACATGCAGCCCAAAACAGTGACAATAATAATGATTAGACTGGGAATAACTATCCGTTGTTCTAAATTAGTCTTTATTTTATTTCCCCAAAACATTTTCATACAAAATCCTCCTCTCTTAATAACTTATAGGCTATATTTCCCTTTTTATTGCAATACTACCGTTATATTCTAATTATATCATTTATTTCCTCTCTATATATTCTCTAAATAAAAAATTTATTACTGTATGAGTAAATAATAAACTACATAAATAACAAACTGCCTATATGTACAACAAAAGCGTCAACCTTTCGGTTGACGCTTTCTTTCCAATCAGCGACTTCCTATCCTCCCGGGCCGTCTCC
>NZ_CAUGKU010000016.1:0-36653 GCF_959600285.1 Veillonella magna
TGATGCAAAGGAGATATTTTCATTTTAGGTTGTACTAAATATTGACATAGGACCAGTGTTGGTAGCTTCACCTGAGGATATATTTGTTGTATTCGATGTTGTGTCTATCGTATCAGATAGAATGCTATCCGCTTTAAAAGAAAGTCGTTTGGTAATCATAAAATCCCTCCTTACCGTAATAATACGAGGAAGGAGTGCGGCTTTCCTGTCCAACTTCTCAACTGTTCATTATTCTACGCTCAGTGTTAATACTTTCAGTGAGTGTTAATTCTTTCAGCAAGAGTTAATGCTTTCAGCGGTAGTTATTAAAGTCTATGCGCACATAGCTCAGCGGGCAAACCTTGCGAATGAATATTATAAAAAATAGTAGCAAGTTGTGTTTACATTTACCTTACTCACGGATGGTAATAAGTGGAGGGTAAGGAAACTGATATAGCAAATACCAAGGTAAATACTAGAGTAAGTACTACAGTAAGCACTATGGTAAGTACTACGGTAAGCACTATGGTAAGTACCACGGTAAGCACTATGGTAAGTACCACGGTAAGCACTATGGTAAACACTATGGTAAGTACCATGGTAACTATCAAGGAAAATTGATCGTATACGCCAGCTGCAGTTCGGATAGATGGTAAAAAAGTAGCGCAAGAATTTACCGTTCAACCGAACCACACACCGAGCCACACACCGAGCGCATTCCTAAACAAAACAATACAATACAAGACTATCTCTAAAGAAATAGTTAAAGAAAGGTATCGCAGCAAAAGCAAATAAAAAAACAGCTCCCTCGATTACTCGAGAGAGCCGTTCCTTCATGCGCCGAGAGTTTCATCTCGTTAAAATTACTCAGGATATGTAGTAGTAGCGAGGAGTAATCTTACGCATGTGTTTTACCATATTCAGTTACGCGTACACGCTGAACCGTTGGGTTACCGTCCTTATCCTTATGAACAGCATCGATACGGATGTATTTCAATTCAGGACCAAACTCTTTGACAAGCTTGCTCATTTCCTGATCGTTAGCACCCTTACCAAGCTGCATCATTCGATATACGATAGCGGCAAATTCATAACGGGTCATCATGCGATCGCCTTTGAAGAGACCATCCGGATAGCCTTCCACAATACCGTTGCCGGCAATCTTGGTTACGTATTCGTAAGCCCAATGGTTTTCAGCTACGTCCGGGAATAATTCGCTGAGCTGATCGTCAAAGTTCATGTTATGCATCTGTTTCAACCGTGCGATTTCTGCAGACTGTTTAGCCAACAATTCCTTCATGTCCCGCATTGTAGAAAACCTTTTTATGGCGCGAAATAATTAATGAACCATGTAATGCACGGTATACCAAACATATCGATAAGAAACGCACCGCACAACGGAACCACCAGGAATGCTTTTGTGGAAGGACCGAACCGTTCGGTTACGGCCGTCATATTGGCAATGGCATTCGGCGTAGCACCCAGTCCATGACCGGCCATACCGGCACAGATGATAGCTGCATCGTAGGTTTTCCCCAATACACGGAAGGCAATCACTACCGTATAGAACACCATGAAGAGAACTTGCGCAGCCAACACGATAATCATAGGCAGCGCTAAGTCTGCCAATTCCCACAGACGCAATGTCATGAGTGCCATAGAAAGGAAGATGCCCAAGCAAATTTCACCGATAAAATTAATGATGCCGTTGTCTAAATTCATCCAATGAAAATGATCGTTCAAATTGCGTACGACCACGGCAAAGAACATAGCTCCCACATAGCTGGGAAGGGCAATCGCCAAACTTGCCTTTAAAGTTGTTGTCACCCACAGGCCCACTGTCATACATACGGTGATGACCGCTGCATGTTGCATGAACAAAGACGCTGTCATATGCGTACCTTCCACGGCTTCTTCCGTTACCGCATCAGGATTTTCATCCAGTTCCGTAGAGGTAAGATTTCCTTTTTTAATTAAGTAGTTGGCAATCGGTCCCCCGATAAGACCGCCCGACACAAGACCGAAGGTAGCTGCCGCCATAGCGACTGCCGTAGCACCGTAAATGCCCATGGCTTCTACTTCCGGACCAAAGGCACCGGCTGCACCATGACCACCTTCCATAGATACCGCTCCCATCAATACACCGAGAAGCGGATGAATATCCAAGACCTCTGCTAAGGATACGCCGATAATATTTTGCATTAATGCCAGAATGGAACACAGCAACCAATAGAAGAACAGTATCTTACCGCCCTTTTTCACTAATTTCAAACTGGCAATCAAACCAATGGTAGTAAAGAATCCTAGCATCAACGGAGTTTGAAAGGTTGTGGTCATCTTTACGGCCATAAGTCCCGTTTGATGAAGAAACAAGGTGAGCAAGGAAAATAACAACCCACCCACAACCGGTGCAGGAATACAGAATCGCTGCAGTACGTATACACGCTGCACCAACCATCGACCGATGAGTAGTAAAATAATGGCCCATGCCAAGGTAGCCTCCATGCCAAGCGACAGCGTATACACGCCTTTTTCAATGCCAAAGGTCATACATAATCCCCCTTTTTGCAACATAACTTCTATATAGGTATGTAGGTATAAAAAAGGACCCCGCCTTAGGATTTGCAATGTCATTCCGAGGATATAACTTGCACTGCCTATAGGCGGGGTTCCTATCTCCGCTATCTTAGCCTGTACATGTCTTCGCGTGCCGACGCCGTTATAGGCAAACTGCAGTACAGTTGTCGTATAGCGGCCGTCCGGCCTAATTGACTAAGATTCTATGGTTAAAGTATAAAATGAAAGCGTCTGTAAAGCGTCATTGAATCGTCAAACTATAAATAATATATCCAATGTAAAGTAATATGCAGACTGCTACATATATTTTTTATCTACCGCTTACTTCATTTTAGTTACGGCTTACTTTATTTCAGCGACAGCTTACTTTATTCTTAAACTATGGTTTACTTTATTTCCTAATGTCCTTCCAATTGAAGAGCAGATTTAGAACAACTGACGTTAACGCACCGGTAACGATACCGCTTTCAAAGAGGATGCGCACGGACTGAGGAAATTGTCCGAAAAAGTTCGGTGTAATGGTAACGCCCAGCCCCAAGGTAATGGAGCAAGCCACGATAAGCATATTGTTGGAGTCGGAGAAATCTGCCTTGCCCAACATACGAATCCCGGCTGCACATACCATACCAAACATGGCTACCATAGCACCGCCTAATACAGCTGTCGGGATGATTGTCGCCAACGCAGCAAATTTAGGCAACAAGCCAAGGACTACCAACATGCAACCGCAAATGGTAACTACATTGGTGCCACGCACCTTGGATAATTGTACCAAGCCTACATTCTGCGAGAAAGTGGTATATGGGAAGGAGTTAAAGATACCGCCGATAATAGAAGCCAACCCTTCCGCACGATAGCCATGTGCCAAATCCTTTTCCGTCAGCTTGCGCCCACAAATTTCGCCCAATGCCAAGAACACGCCGGTAGATTCCACCATGCTCACCAAGGCTACGATAGTCATCGTCAAAATAGCGCTTACATTAAATACGGGCATACCGAATTGGAAAGGCATAACGATGTGTACCCACGATGCGTCCCGCACCGGCGTAAAATCCACGATGCCCAGCAAAATTCCGGCTACCGTCCCGGCGGCTAAGCCTAAGAGTACCGAGATAGCTTGAATATATCCTTTGAAGATACGATTTAAAAGCAAAATAAAAAGTAATACGCCAAAGCCTAACAGTAAATTCGTGGTGCTGCCAAAGTCCGGACTGCCTACGCCACCGGCTAAATTATTCATCGCCACCGGCACCAAGGTAACGCCGATAATGCTGACAATTGATCCCGTTACCACCGGAGGGAACAGTTTAACCAATTTGCCAAACCAATGAGAAATGATGAAGACGATTAAACCGGAAGTAATGATGGCTCCGTAAATGGCACCCATGCCAAACTCTTTACCGATGGAGATCATAGGGAATACCGCCGTAAATGTACAACCCAAAACCACCGGCAATCCAATGCCGAAGAACCGATTGCGCCATACCTGTAACAGCGTGGCAATCCCCGATGTCAACAAGTCCGCTCCGATGAGGAATGAAATTTGACTCACCGTCAGGTTCAGACTACTGCCTACGATTAACGGTACGATAACCGCCCCTGCATACATGGCTAACACATGTTGTAAACCGAGAAAAAAGGTTTGCCCCTTTTTATAATTTTCCATTGTTGAATGCTCCTTACTTATAAACCATACTTAACAAAAGATAGTATAGCGCAGGAGCTTATTTTTTTCAATCCTTATCTTGTAAAATAAAACCCCATTACAAGTAAAGACCATCCTATACAATTAAAAAGCTAACAGACATAGTGAATGTGCCCTACCATAAGGAATGTGGAGAAATCAAAATCATCTATGACTCTTCTGTCGTTTTCGGATGACGCGCCGAAAGCTCTACCGCCATTTTGCCTTTTCCCTTACCGTCGGGACTGCCATGCGTATAGCCGACGACATCGAAATATTCAGCACAAGCGTCGGCAATAGCTTCGTAGTTTTCATTTTTACTTTTCGTGCATGTTGACAGGTGCACTACATCTACGCCTTTTTTACGAAGGGTTTCGATTTTTTTAGCCAAGTCGCCACCGGAATGCGTCATCCCTACCAATTCCAATTCTTCATCGCCGTAACGGGCAAAGGAGTCCTTCTTTTCAAATAGCGCCCGTAAGCAACCGCCGCAAGAGCAACGCTGCATTGTATCTTCATTCACCAGAATAGCTACTTTTTTCATGTATATCACCTTCACTGAAAAACATAAAACAAAATCGTAAAGGTATTGTACCATATCTTCTTTCCTTAAACCTGTTGCCTTGAATACACTATCCTTCATATTTACTATAAAAATTTATCATATCTTGTCCTGCTCCGTGCGCCGTGGTACACTGAACTCCGATATATGACGACATACTAACTAATATATAAGATGTATAAAGGAGAGATTATGTTTACAGTAATAAAGAAATTAGAAATCAGCGCTTCTCACCAGCTTTCCTTAAGCTATCGTAGCAAGTGCGAAAATCTTCACGGTCATAATTGGATTATCCATGTCTATGCGCAAGCGGAAGAGCTGGATGAGAACGGAATGGTCATCGACTTCGGTCATATCAAGGAAGCTATTCACGGCCGTCTTGATCACAAACACATCAACAACATTCTAGGCGATATTAATCCTACCGCCGAGAACATGGCCAAGTGGATTGCCGATGAGCTTGGTGAAAAATGTGTAAAGGTAGTCGTTCAGGAGTCGGAAGGGAATGTAGCTATTTATGAGCGCTAATACTCACTCTGTTTTTTCTCAAACTGCAGTGCCTACACCATCGGCGATGACGCTAAACGTCGTTGAGCTATTCTCCTCTATCGAAGGCGAAGGATCACGGCAAGGCTTTCCTTGTTCCTTTCTGCGATTGTACGATTGTAACATTCGTTGCTCCTACTGTGATACCACCTACAGCTATGATGGTGCGCCTCATGAAAGTATGACCTTGGAAGAAGTCGCTCATGCACTTCGCCAAATGGGGCATCGCTATATTACCATCACCGGTGGCGAGCCTCTACTGCAAGCACCGGCGGTAGTCGCTTTGATTAAAATGCTTTCCGCCGAAGGTTCTTACGAGTTTAATATTGAAACCAACGGCACATTATTACCGCCGCTGATTACGGACAATGTATTTTATACCTACGACTACAAGTGCCCGTCCTCTCTCGTGGAAGACATGATGAACCTAGACGTGTTTCAGCATATGACCTCTCGCGATGTGTTGAAATTTGTGGTCGGTTCCATTGATGACTTATACACGATGAGAGACATCATTGCCACCTATCACCCGATAGCATCGGTATTTGTGTCGCCGGTGTTCGGCGCCATCGAACCTAAAACAATCGTTGAATTTTTACTGGAACACAAGCTGGATGATGTGAGGGTACAGTTGCAAATTCACAAATTTATTTGGGATCCTTCAGCCACAGGTGTTTAACTATAAAGAAAAGAGGATACTCTCCTAGGAAGCCAGGTCTTACGAATGGCATTCTACGGAGAGTATCCTCTTTTTCTTATTGCTATACACGTTAATGGGTAAGGCTTCCCAACTAATGTGATTTGCAACCGTATGTATTGCAGAAGGAACTTTTTTTTATATCTCATCACACGGTATTACCGAATGCTCCAATAAATCCGCTATACCGGTAGGTCTACGGAGAGTATCCTCTTTTTCTTACTACTATATACGTTAATGGCTTAGACCTCACAACTAATGTGATTTGCAACCGTATGTATTGCAGAAGGAACTTTTTTTATATCTCATCACACGGTATTACCAAATGCTCCAATAAATCCGCTATACCGGTAGGTCTACGGAGAGTATCCTCTTTTTCTTACTACTATATACGTTAATGGCTTAGGCCTCCCAACTCATTCCACCAATCAAGCCTATCGTTTTCATATGCAATCACCTCCTACTATCAATATACCATTCTTATACACCTCCTCACAATATATAGTCATTCCTCACTCATCGCAAGAAAAAGCGGTATAGTAGCTACGAAGAATTTTTCTTTCTTTCTTCCGTAATAATTGCCCCTCGACTACATTCGGTATAGGGAATAATAAAAGGCTATCTATTCTGCGTAGAATGTCATTCGCAAGGCCTGACTTCCTAGCAGAATAGATAGCCTTCTTGTTCTTATAACGGTAATAGTATCGAGGGACTATGTTACACTTCCTCTTCGTATATCCCCAATTTTTTCAACCAATACCGCGAGTAGATTGCTCCCAAGGGATTATGTGCCAACACGCGATCCTTAGCAACCAAAACCGTCACCGGTACGGAGCTGGCATGGTTGAATATAGCATCATGACCTACGCAAAGTCCCATGGATACATTAAACTCAACGCCGGCTTCTTCCAAAAGCTTTGCCTGCATCGCCGGGTTACACATGGACTCCCGTGCGCCTTCCTTAATCTGTTGCAGTCCCAGCTTTGCCTTATCTACTCCGCACACTTTACAGATAACGGACTCTACTTCAAAAAACTTGCGAAAATACGCTTCAACCAAACGTGCTTCCCGATGAACACCGACGCAAAAGGCTAACCCGATTTTCTTATAGCCCATGTACTGGCAGAATTGTCTTGTTTCTTCAATGCGCGTCAGCTCGTTGTAAAAGTTTCCTTCCGTGCAAGCGGCGCATTCCATAATCTGCTGCGTCTCACCTTCATAGGCCGATGCAATAGTCGTAAATTCTTTGTCCGTACAATTTTGTCCCAGCTTTGCACAATTTTTTGTCATACACTGTGCACATTTCATACGATGACCCCCTTTGCCTATATCCTAATCCTAAATTGTATCCCTTAATTACTTGCCTTCCTCCAAACGAGTAATATCCGGATCACGTCCTATAATCATCAGTGTATCCGTCCCTCGCAGCGGGTCGTTCGGATCCGGCGGCGCCAATACATCATTATCCCGTTTGATGGCCACTACATTGACATTGTATTTGGCACGAATATTGGCTTCAATCAATGTCTTGCCCTGCAAGAACGCCGGTGTTTCCATTTCTACTAAACCGATATCTTTGGAAAGCTGCAAATAGTCGATGACATGTTCGCGTACCAACATCTGTGCCACGCGCAAGGCCATATCCGATTCCGGATAGATTACCAAATCGACACCGATTTTTTCTAACAATCGTCCCTGCAACGTGCTCTGCGCTTTTGCCACAATATACTTGGCTCCAATCTCCTTTACCAGCATGGCAGTCATCAAGTTGCCCTGCACATTATCCCCAATGCCAATGACTACATCATCAAACTGATTAAGGCTTAATGCGCGCAGTGCGTCTTCATCACTGGTATCGGCCACAACAGCATGCGTCACATACGGGCTGATACGCTGTACGGTTTCTTCATTAATATCTACGCCTAATACTTCATGACCTTGCGCGGATAATGTCTTGGCTACGGTTGCTCCGAATCGTCCCAAACCGATGACGGCCACCGCTTGTTTATTCATAGCCTCACCTTCTTCTATTTCATTTTTTATTTCATTCTTTTATTTCATTCGTCTTTTTATTTCCGTTTGTATTTTATTCTTCTTTTACAACAGCACATTACCTTCCGGATACGAAATGGGTCGTGGCGGCTGATGGCGCAAGGCCACCGAACCGATGAGCGCCAACACACCGATACGCCCGCTGAACATAACAACAATCAAGGTCCATTTGCTAATATCGGAAAGCTCCATGGTAATCCCTCGCGAAAGACCTACCGTAGCAAAGGCCGATGTCACTTCAAAGGTAATATCTAAAAAGCGATAGCTTTCTACCCATGCCAATATACCGGTTGCCACAATAATAAGCAGCGTCGAGAAAAACATAATGCCAAAGGCTTTCACAATATGCTGCTGTGATAAACGCCGTTTAAACAATTCCACATCGTGACGCGGTGAAAAAATCGACATGGCTGCTACCCAAACTACAACCATGGTTGTTATTTTTACACCGCCACCGGTCGAGTTAGGTCCGGCGCCGATAAACATTAAAACCATTGTTAAAAAGGCTGTGTTTGCATGCACCGCGCCATAATCAATCGTAGCCAGGCCGGCCGTACGCGGCGTAACTGCCTGAAAGAATGCTGCCTGCAGTTTATCGGTTATGCTCAGCGGTCCCAAGGTAAGCGGGTTGTTCCATTCCATTCCCAATACGCCGACGGTTCCCAACACCAATAGTGCCAAGGTACCTACCAACATCACCTTAGTGTGAAGCGCAAAGAAGACAAAGCCTCGCTTGCGATTGGCCCACATATCAAAAATCGCCATATAGCCAAAGCCGCCTACAATAATAAGGATACAGGTATTTATCGTAAACACCCAGTCCGTCACCATGGCATAGGGCAAGGCATTATCAAAAAAGACAAAGCCGGCGTTACAAAATGACGAAACGGCTTGCATAAAGCCTACATAATACGCCTCGCTGCCGATATACGGATAAAGTTGCCACACATACACGACGCCTCCCAGTGCTTCGACGCCAAATGTCAAATAGGCTACGCGCTTAGCAATGCGCAAAATCCCACGCAGTCCGTCTTGTCCTAAATCCTCTTGCAGTAGTAATCGACTTTGCAATCCAATGCGCTGTCCAAAGAGGAATGCCACCAGCGTCGTAAATGTCATAATCCCCAAGCCACCCAGTTGAATGAGGATGGTCATGATAACACGTCCCGTCAAAGACCAATGGGTATACGTATCTACACTGGCCAATCCCGTTACGGATACACAGGACACCGCCGTGAAGGCTGCATCGACAAAGCGCGTCGTTTCACCGGGACGAGCCGACACAGGCAACAGTAACAGCAAGGTACCTACTAACATAGTAATTAAAAAGCTGGCTGCCAACATGCGATACGGGTTGATACTCCGCATCCGATCTTGATGCCATTTCGTATGTATACTCGGTTGATACATAATCATTCCTTCCCGTCGTCTTCATATGTTCTTGTAAGTAATAGCAAAAATGCACATCTCCCCACTGTCGTCGGGAAACGTGCATCCTCCTATACTATTACGCGCGCATCATTACGAAATCATGCGCTGACACCACATTATAAGTGGAAGGTCCAACCTGTATCGTCATCCTCTTCTTCTTGAACGATTTTTTCCGGTACCGACTTAGTGATTACCGTACCATCCAATGCGTTAAGGATTACGTCCACTTTTTCATCGTTATTGATAACCTTCACTTCGTAAGTAACCTTACCGTCTTCTGCTTTAAGTTCCCAGCTTTTGGAAATAGCGCTGTCGCCGACAGCTGCTCTGGCAATCGCTTCCGCCTTATGCGGATCAATTACATCGAGAGGGTTAAAAATTTTAGACGGAATATTTTTTTCGCGACCGTCCTCTTCTTCCTTAAGAATTTTGCCGGTGATTACATCCACCTTAATCGTATAGGTATGCTTTGTCGTATAACCTTCTACTTCATAGGCAAAGCGACCATAGTCCGTATCAAGTTCGATGGAATGAATCGCAGAGTTTGCGTATTTCCCAAGGAAAATCGCTGCTACTTCATTCATTGTAAGTACCATGGACTTGCGCGGCGCTTCTACTGTTGCCGCTGTTGTATCTCCTGACGGTGCAGACGTCGTTGCCGCCGGAGTCGTAGGAGCTGTTGCCGTCGGATCGGCTGCCTGTACACCGGTTGCACCAAAGCCTACGGCGAACATACCGGCCATCACCATAGATAGCATCTTTTTATTCATAGAGCGTACCTCCTGATTTCCTGTTGTCATCTTTCACAGTTATTGCCTATAGTATATCATGATTTATCAATTACGGACAATACGCTAAACATCTCTCCTTTTACCGCTCTATCCTGCGTTTCCTACGCTGTCACTATGCGTGACAACATATAGAAAACCGAAAGCTTTAATCTGTCCCCATTAAAGCTTTCGTTCCAAACGGCGGCCGATATCTTCCATAAACAGTTTATACAAGGTACCCGCCAGCGGTACGCTAAACAAAATTCCCGGTACACCGTACAAGGTGCCGCCGATAGTGATGGCTGCAAATACCCAAATACCCGGCAGTCCTACCGATCCGCCTACAATGCGCGGATAGATAACATTGCCTTCGATTTGTTGCATAACCACGAGGATTACCACGAATAGCGCTGCCTGCATAGGGCTCACCGCCAACAGCATAATAATGCCGATAGCTCCCCCCAGATATGCGCCCAGTAAAGGAATGAGTGCCGTCAGCCCCACCACGCAGCCAATGGTCAACGCATAGGACAGACCGAACAGCCATAAACCGATGCCTACCATAATTCCTAAAATCAAAGCATCTAAAAACTGTCCGATAAAAAAGCTACTGAAGGTTTGACTCGTCACCTGCCATACATAGCCGATGCGATCCGTTGTTTTTTCGCTGCAATAGGCTTTGCCGATACGCTTAGCCTGTGAGCGCAAGCGTTCTTGATCAAGCAAAATATAAATGGCGAAGATTAATCCTACCACAAAATTAAATACCATTTCTACGGCAGAGCTCATCGTATGCATGACATACTTACCGCCTTCCGCTCCCAAATCACTGATGTAGGTAACCACACTGTTCGGCGAAATGGAATGAATAATATCCGGTCGCAATACATCGGGATTCTCTGCGATAATCGTATTAATCCATTGTTCTGTAGCATGATAAATCTGCGGGGTTGCTTTCACTACAATGCCCAGCGAAGCGATGAGCTGCGGCACCGCCATTCGTGCCACAAAGAAAATGGCTAACAAAATAGCAACTATGGCAAGCACAATACATACCGGTCGCCGCGATGCCGCTTTCCAACCATCTACTGCGGTGGGAAAATAAATCCGTTCAAAGCGCTTGACGATAATCTGCAAAATAAATGCCATCAATACGCCCCATACCAAAGGAATCAGCGCATCAAACACCGCACTGCCAAAGGTAATAACCGTTGAAAAACGCAGGGCCGCTAAAAATACGGCCCCTGCAATCAACATTAAATAGACTATATGTTTATACTGCCTCCAAAATCCCATACCCACCTCCGGCATGACTACGCAAAGAGCGCCGTCAAGGACTGATCATCCAATAACGTGCCTACCGTGAAGGAGCCGAAGAGACCAAAGCGGGCACTTACTTCGTCAAAGCGCATTTCATACACAATCTTCTTGAACTGCACCACATCATCGGACATGAGGGTAATGCCCCATTCCCAATCATCTAAACCGCATGCGCCGGTCGTAAATTCCTTGATTACGTCTTCATATTTTCGTCCGATTTGTCCATGGGACCGCATCATACGACCTCGTTCGGCGCGATCAGTCATGAACCAGTTATCACCTTGTTCACGTTTTTTACTCATAGGATAAAAGCACATGTAACGAAGGCGCGGAATTTTCGGATACAGTCGTTCCTGCACGCGCGGATGATTGATATCGAACTGCATATAATTGCTTACTTCAATAACCGACACAAACGAAGACGTTGCTTCCAGTACAGCGGCTATCTTCAGTTTATGAAGACGTGTCTTCACAGCGTTAACCTCTTCCAAGGTAGGCTGTAAGATCCAAAGGAGCAAATCCCCCTTTTCTCCACTGGCATTATATAATGCGTAACTGGATTTGTGAGCTTCGTGTTCTTTCTCAAGATCCGCAATGAATCGTTTAAACTCCAACAATGCCGCCTTGCGTTCCGTTGCTGTCCAAGACTGCCACATTTGGAAATTAATACGATAGGTCGCATGCAAACTAAACCAACCTTCATAGGTCAATACGGCCTTGGGCTGTTCCTCGTTGGCTGCTCCGGGCATTCCCGGATGACCGGGATGGCCACCATGACCATGCACGGCGCTGTGCCCACCGTGCATAAGCGGACGACCACCATGACCTTTTTCTTGCACATTATTTCTATCTTCGCTCATTGGTTATACCTCCTTTTTCAATCGGTCTACCAATTCCTTTGCCTGTCGCACACCGTCCGGCATGCCTACACCATCAAAGGGGGTGCCGATAACGTCAAGTCCCGGATACGTCCGGGCTACATGTTCCTTAATGCGTCCTACCAATTCGCGATGCCCTACTTTATACTGTGGCATGCTCTTGTTAAGGCGCGTAATTTCAATCCACAGCGGCATAGCCGTAAATCCCATTATGCGTTGAATTTCATGCAATGCCACTTTTTTTAATTCTTCCTCGTCCATGCGCTGTACCGTATCATCACCGGCTTTACCGAGGAAAACTCGAAGCACGATTTTATCGGCCGGTGTCGTCTGTGGCCATTTTGAACTGATATACGTGCAAGCCGTCAACGGTGTATCGGTCTTACGAGTAATTACAAAGCCCGTACCGTTCAACGGCGCATCGAAGGCGCTTCGTTCAAATGCCATGACCGCAATCGCACATGACGATAAATCCATGTTCATCAGCTCCGCCATAGCGGCATCATCGCTGAACCAAGCCCGATATGCCTGTGGCGGCGTCGTAATAATCACGCGATCATAACGAGTAGTCCTGTCTTTTGCTGTGACTACAAAACCGTCTTCTTTTTTTATCGCCGTCACTGCCGCATTCCCGTAAAGGGTTACATTCTCCGGCATAGACTCTACCAAGGCATCAATAATCGATTCCAAACCGCCCGTCACTTGACGGAACTGTCCTTGCGGCACTGCTCCTTTAGGACGCATCGCCGCCCGTTGCTTACGCGCTGCCAGCATGCCTTTTACCATATTGCCGGCTTTGCGTTCCAGCGCATGAAATTCCGGGAAGGTCGCATCAAGACTAAGTTCATAAATATCACCGCCGTAAATACCGGACAGCAGCGGCTCGATAAGCTTATCCATCATTTCCTGCCCTAAATGATAGCGGAAAAAATCACCGATAGATACATCGCCATCCGTTGGATACGGAGAGGTGAAGTAATCCCGCATGGCTCGTACTTTTCCGCTCCAGGATATGAGAGTCGACATGGCAAAAGGAATAAATTCCGTCGGTATCCCTACAATGGATCCGCCAGGGATAGGATACATTTTTGTTCGATCGTAAATATACGCTTGTCCGGTGGCATTCGATACAATCGTATCGCTGAGGCCGACATCGTTAATGAGTTCCGTCATCGCTGTCTTTCGGGCCAAATATGAATCCGGTCCAATTTCCACCACATAACCATCTACTCGCTTTGTTTTTATTTTACCGCCAAAACGTGCTTCCTTTTCATACACATCTATTTGCCAGTTCGGCTTTTCCTTTGCCAAATAATAGGCAGTGGAAAGACCTGTCAGTCCTCCGCCAATCACCGCCACTCGACTCATTCTATCACCTCTGTTGTTCGATTCCCGTGCGTAACACCGCCCGATGCATAGCCTCTATAAATGTAGCATTGGTATTTGGCATATCTACGCGTGTATATGCAAGATTCAATGTATCGCACAAGGCTTTACATTCAATATCATTATCATAAAGTACTTCCAAATGGTCGCATACAAAACCGATAGGCACATATACGACCGTGCGCACAGTCGGATCATCGGCTACCTCTTTCGTCACCGTCGCCACATCCGGCGTCAGCCAGTCACCGCGTACGCCGGCACTTTGCCACGCCATGTGATACGAGGTAAGCCCTACTTCTTCGGCCACTCGCTTAGCCGTTGCCTCGATACGCGCCGGATAGCTATCCCCCATATGGATAACATGATACGGCAAACTGTGTGCCGTAAATATAACGGCCACCGATGCATCACGGCCCGTAGTAGACAGCGTCTTCTCCAATGCATTCGTCCAATAGTGTATAAATTCCGGTTCTTCGTTCCACGCTTGTACTTCGTGTAACGTCAAACCATAACGTGCTGCACGTCGACGGGCACGTTCAAAATAGGCAGCAGTAGAAAATAAGGAAAAATACGGCGCCATAACAATCGTAGCCGCTTCCGTAATACCTGCTTCTGCCATTTCCGTTACCGCATCTTCTATAAATGGTGCGCAATGCTTATGTCCCGTAAACAGACGATACCGCACAGTCGTAGCTGATGCATTCAACGCGTCAGCCAGTGCTTGCGCCTGTGCCGCCGTCAAAGCGGCTAGCGGCGATGTGCCGCCGATGGCCCGATATCTTTTTTTCAATCGTTCCACTTCGGCTGCCGTCGGTGGATAGCCTCGCCGTATATGCGTGTAATACGGCATAATATCTTCTTCTCGCAAGGGAGTGCCATAGTCTAAAACTAACAGCCCCACTACCTGCGATGTTTCATCTCGTTCTTTCATTATTTTGCTGTAACCTCGTGTACATATGCGGTAATCCGCTTCAACACATCAGGATCGGCTTCGGGCACAACACCGTGACCCAAATTAAAAATGTGTTTGCCGTGTGCTTTTCCTTCTTCCAAAATCCGATCGATTTCTCGACGAATAATCGGCCAATCCGCAAACAAATAGGCCGGATCGAGATTGCCCTGTAAGGTCTGCGCAATTCCCATTTCGCTGGCTTCTGCCACCGTGCAACGCCAATCTAAACCGATTACATCCAGCGGCAGCTTACGCCAAAGCGACAACAAATGTCCGGTACCGACACCGAACATAGTAATCGGTACTTCCGGATACTGCTGTTTCAATGTGCCAATAATCCGCTCCATCCAGGGAAAAATCCGCACTTCGTATTCGGCACGGTTTACCGCCCCTACCCAAGAATCAAAGATCTGTATGGCTGCGGCACCGGCCTTAATCTGCGCTCCCAAGTAGGCAATCGTCATCTGCGTCAGCTTATCCATCAACGCATCCCAAATATCAGGACGACATACCAGCATTTGTCGCGTCTTATTATAATTTTTGGAGGGACCGCCTTCAATCATATAACTGGCCAAGGTAAACGGCGCACCACCGAAACCTATTAGTGGTACCTGTAGCATTTCCTCGGTTAACAGACGAATAGTTTCTATCATATACGGCAATTCGCCTTCTACATCAAGTGCGCGCAGCCTCGCCACATCCTCCATGGACCGTATGGGATTAGCAATCACCGGTCCCACACCGGCTTTAATATCCACATCCACCCCGATAGGTACCAACGGCGTCATAATGTCTTTATACAAAATAGCCGCATCCACATTGTACTCATCTACCGGCAACTTTGTTATATACGCACAAAGCTCCGGTTGGCGCGTAATTTCAAACAGGGAATATTTGGCTTTAATCCTTCTGTATTCGGCCTGACTCCGACCGGCTTGGCGCATAAACCACACCGGCGTGTGTTGCGGCACCTCGCCGCGAATCATTGTTACGTATGTATTATTCATTGGTATCTTCTTTCTGATTAAGTAATATCTCCATTAATCATACCATTTCCATCAACAAATGAAAATAGATATATTTTAGTCATCTCTCTATGATAAAACAGTACTCTGTTCTATCGAGTGACAACTATTCTTTTCTATTGATAATAAAAAGGGACACAACAAAATGCGATACCTCCCATTTTGTTATGTCCTATACCTTGTTTTGAATTATATCATACAAATATGCAACTGCCTGTGCTCGTGGCAACGCCGGAATCAGCGACGCATTAAAAAGCGATCGATACTGTATCGTCCCGGACCGGCAATGAGAAGCATCAACGCCCCCAGTCCCATCTGCGACGGATAGTCCCACTTCATGAAGCCTCCGCTAAAGCCTACTGCTGTAGCCACTACTAAGGTGCCTACTACTAACAACGCACCAAAGCGAGTCAATAGACCGAGCAAAAGTAAGATACCGCCTAACAGTTCTGCAGCCGCTGCCATTACACCTAATGTGTAAAAGCCATCGGTAATACCAAAAATAGAAAGCATGCTTCCTACCGCCGTTAAGGTTCCTTCGCCACCGGCAAACTTCAGATAGCCATGTGCTGCCATCGATGCACCAAAGCCCAAACGATAGATAAGTAAGCCCACATCTTGGTAAGCAAATAAATTCTTAAATAAAATATTCATAGTATATACACCCCACTCAAAAA
Organism: Veillonella magna; assembly: GCF_959600285.1. NCBI lineage: Bacteria > Bacillati > Bacillota > Negativicutes > Veillonellales > Veillonellaceae > Veillonella > Veillonella magna. The sequence goes on from NZ_CAUGKU010000016.1 coordinate 16,537, forward strand.
TCAAGGATATAAAATTTATGAATGTATAGTACAATACTTTTCTATCGTTGTCAACTTACAATCCTATTTTTTGTTAGGAATTAATCGTCACGGGATTTTATCTCGGTGCCTACAGCCATCACACTTGGTAAATATCCACCTGCCACACCATCCGTGTACTCAATAATTTTTATTTTTTCAATTTGTTCATAAACCGTTCGCAATCAATAATAAAACGTTCGTGAGTACCTTTGCCGATGATTCGATCTCCTTCACGTGCCTCTACGGCAAAAGAAACTTTGCGTCCTTCCACTGCTGTAATTGTTGCGGTTGCCGTAATTTCGGCACCTAAGGGAGATGGCGCATCATGACTAATCGCAAGCTTAATCCCTACGGTACTTTCACCGTCTTCCATGAAATCTTCTACTGCGCGTACGGCCGCCTTTTCCATTAATGCACACATTGCCGGCGTGGCAAACACCGGTAGTGTACCGCTGCCCATAACATCGGCTGTATTCACTGCCGTTACCGCTACTTCCGCTGTTCCTACTGTACCTACGCTAATTTCTTTTGCCATATTTACCTCCCGATTGCATATACACATAACCTTTTTCATACCTATTCACGCTACGCCTGTCAAACATAGGCGTGCCGACACATATGCTCCTATTATAAGCAATTCGCAAAATAAGAACAAGTCGCAAAAACCGCCCCTTTCGGTACGATTCCGAAAAGAGCGGTTTTAACATAGATTGCCTACCTGTTTGGATGTATGCTTCCTATAGAAAGCGCCACTATACTCCTTACAGAGTTCTCCATTATCACACCTGATATTTGTTATTTTATAAACTGCACATGCTTATAAATATCTTCTAAGACTTCTTCCTTGGTGGCATTGTATTCCACCTTTTTCTGTTCGAACCAGTTATTGCCATGTGTATCAATGGATACGATAAGCGGCCCGAATTCTTTTACCCGGCATGTCCACAAGGTTTCCGGCATCCCTAATTCCTTCCAGTTAGCCGACTCAATTTCTTCTACTTCCGTTGCTGCCAACACAGCATTACCTGCGGGGAATACCAAATGCAAAGCTTTAAACTCCTGGCAAGCTCGTTCCGTATTGGGACCCATACCGCCTTTACCGACAATTAATCGCACACCGGTTTCTTTTACAAATTCGTATTCGAATTTTTCCATACGCATACTTGTTGTCGGTCCTACCGATACCATTTCATAACGGTCGTCGCTGCCGTCTACCTTACGCACAATCGGTCCGGCGTGTAAAATGGCACCGTCACGTACATCCACCGGTAATTTTCTACCGTATTCTACCAAGCGGCGATGCGCTACATCACGACATGTCGTTATGTGCCCGGTAAGATATATAATATCGCCTGCTTTAATATCTTCTAAATCTGCTGCCGAAATAGGCGTTGTTAAAATTTTCTTTTCCATTAGAATTTCACCCCGCTATGAGACAATACCTGACATGCGCCGTCTTTTGTAAATACCAAGTGGCCACGACGATGGTTCCAACATCCTACATTAACGGCTACACTGATAACCGACGGATGACGAGCACCGTTTTCAATATTTACACCCATGACGGATTTATCGCCGCCCATACCCTGTGGTCCTAAATGCAATTTGTTAATGCCATCTTCCAATAGCTGTTCCATATAAGCTGCCTTTTCATTCGGATTCTTAGAGCTTACCGGACGCATCAATGCTTTCTTAGAAAATAATGCAGCCGTATCAATCGAAGTAGCTACCCCAACACCCACAAGCAGTGGCGGACATGCATTAAGACCATACGAAGTCATAAGGTCAAGTACAAATTTAGCTACCCCTTCATAGCCTTCACCGGGCATCAATGTTTTACCGCTTCCCGGCAAGGAGCAACCACCGCCGGCCATATACGGGAAGATTTCCACATCATCATGGCCCGGCACGATGTCCCACATGATATAGGGTACAGAGGTACCGATATTTTTACCTGTGTTATATTCATCAAAGGTTTCTACGCAATTATGGCGTAGCGGGGCTTCTTGCGTTGCCTTAAAGGTAGCTTCCCGTAAAATCTCTTCCAATTCACCGATTAAAGGATAATTAGATCCGCATTTTACCCAATATTGTAACACACCGGTATCCTGACAAGACGGTCGCTTGAGCTCTGCAGCCAATTGCATATTTGTCTTCATTGTTTCGTAAATTGTTTTTGCTAACGGATTCTTTTCATCGGCTGCCAATTCTTTAATTTTCGCCTCTACATCATCCGGCAACACTCGCGCCATATAGCTGACGAAATCAGCTATTTGCTGTGTCATGATCTGCACTTGTTTTTCCTTTTCCATAGCTTGTAAGCCTCCTTGCACACTCACTTTTTAACTATCTACTACGTATCTACTGTTATGTATAAGTACTCTTTGTACTTTCATACTTTGATAAAATCACACGTCTATGCCCATTTCCCGTTACGTTACTACGCACACATTGTATTTGTAGTAAACGTTCAGCCATATATTACACTTGCTGAAATCAGTCCTGTTGTGTATTACTATACACGCTTATGGGTAGAAGGGGAAGAATATAGGTAACAAAATCAATGAAACAATGGTGGACACTACTATCAGCGGAGCCCCTGCTTTCATGTAATCCATAAATGTATAGCCTGCTATGTTATACACCATCGTATTGGCCGGCATACCTATAGGCGTAGCATATGCACAGGAACCGCCGATAACGGTAGCCATCAACACGGCTTTCGGATCTGCCCCCATTTGCTGAGCCAACGAAATTCCAATAGGCACTAAAAGTGCTGTTGTTGCCGTGTTAGACATAAAGTTCGTCAAGATTGCCGACAGAATAAAGATAACCGACATCAGCAAGAACGGTGACGGATGATCGCCAAGCATGCCAATAATCGTATCGGCCACTACAGCACCGGCACCGGTTTTAACCAATGCTCCGGCTAACGCCAACGAACCTACAAACAGTAAAATTGTTTTCATGTCTATCGATTTTACCGCCGCTGTTTCGCTGATGGTCTTTGTGGCTACTAAAACCAACGCACCGATCCAAGCCGTTACATACAGCTTTACACCTAACTGCTTTTCAAAAATCATTCCTACGATAGTGGCCACCAGTACAATCGCCGCCATCCATTTTTTCCATGTCGGCACATGGCTGTAATCCGGCGTTCCCTCATAGGTATCTTCTGTTTCCCGCGTCGGTTCGTCAGGCAACAATTTATAACCGATAAGAACAAAGTAGATAATGCCCACTACCAATACCGGTAAACCGATCAGGGCGTAATCAAAAAATCCAAACGATAAATTAATCTTAGCCAAACCGGATTGAGCAATCATATTTCCCGGCGCACCGATGAGGCTAAGGTTACCACCCATGGCCGATGCCAATACCAACGGTAACAAGAATTTTGCTTTTTTAAAGCCTGCCTTTTGTGCCAAACCGATTGCTACCGGTATCAATACCGCGGCCGTTCCCGTATTCGACAAGAAGCCGGACATGACACCGGTAATCGTCATTACCGCAACGATGAGCAAGCGCTCTGTTTTTGCAAACTTAGTTACCAAGCCACCTACTTGTTGGGCCATGCCAGTTTCAAAGAAAGCGGCCCCTACAATAAACATCGCCATAAATAAAAGTACGTTGCTGTCTACAAAACCGGCGAAAGCTTCCTTTGGCGTAATAACGCCGGTCAATACCAAACCTACCGCAACTATCATCGCCGTAATCGACAGGGGAATCTTTTCCCAAACAAACATAATAATGGCAAACACTAGAAATGCCAGGGTGATTGTTACACCATCCATTGTAATGCTCCTCTCTGATTAACCTGTACTGCATCGTATCTGTGTTTCATTATACGGATTTATTAAAATCCCTCTATCCGATAATAAGGATGTGTTTATAGCATACTTTCTCTCAGCACTACCACGTATCAGTAAGGGGCATCCCCGTTTATATAAAAAAACACCGTATGGTAGATTAACTACCTACGGTGTTTTCCTTATATATTCATATCTACGTTAAATAGTATACGCAATATCTATATACAAAATCGGTATATTCGTTATTTTTTAGAAATGTCTTCTAACCGCTGCCACAACTGTTGCAATGTTGCCTTTGTATCCGCCAAGGAGGCTTCTAACTCTTTACAGCGCTGCCTGTCATGACTATAATTTTTATCTTTCACAGTTCCATACCCGGTCAGTCCGGTACGGATATATTGCTCCAACACTTGATGCACCGATGCATCATCGGCGGCTATGTATTCCTTCCAATCCTGCAATGCTGTTTGCCGTGCTATACGCCGAGCTGTCCTGCGATAAGCGGACGGTGTCGTCCTAAAATGTTTTCTAAACATCGTATTAAACGCTTTTACATCGGTAAATCCACATTCGCCGGCGATGGTAACAATTCGTTCTTCCGAATTAACCAATGCCACTGCCGCAGCCCTAAGTCGCATACGCATAACATATTCCATAAAGGAAATACCCAATTGCCGTTTAAAAAATTGTGATGCATAGCCTTCGGTGTAACCGCCAATGGCAGCAATATCCTTCAGTTCGATACGAGATGTATAGTTAGCATCGATGTAAGCAATCATCTTTTCAAACGTAGCTTCCCTGGCAACTGCCGGCGCGTGCCCATCCGGTCGAATGCGCACGGGCATAACCAGTTCCATCACTGTACGCGCCACATGCATAATAAGGCCTTCTGCCGTAATCGCTTCCATTGGAGATAAACCAGTACGCAATTCACGCTGCTTTGGCGTACGACTTTCTTGTCTATCCGGATGGCGCGCTGCTGCAGTGACACCTAAGCGCATAAACTCGGCACCCCATCGTCGCATTGCTTCAAAAGGACGCGTGTACCTTGAGTTTTTATCACTGTACACACAAAATGTATATTGCATAAAATCCGCATCATAGGCAGTCATCATCTCCGGTGGCAAATGCAATACCAACGCAATCGTATCCGGTGTCATCGCCAATGTCGCATGACCGCATTGCGGCGACAATATAATACAATCATCTGCTTCCAGCACCGTATAATCGCCATCATGACAAACCTCTACGGAGCCTTGCAGTACAATAAGTACCTCTACCTCCGGATGCCAATTATAATGATACGTACTGATTCGGTAAATGTAGCCATTCATCTGTATATGATTGTGTGTATATACATAATTAAAATAACGCATACGTTACTCTTTCTCTGACTCTGCTAATTCTTGGACTCTACTCATTCTCGGGGGTTACTAACATACGATACCGCGGACAACTTACGATATGATCATTTACTACACCAATGGCTTGCAAAAAAGAATACACAATCGTACTACCTACAAAAGTAAAGCCTCGCTTCTTTAAGTCTTTACTGATCGTATCCGACAAAGCCGTTGTTGCCGGCGCATCTTCTTCCTTTTGCCAATGCCCAACGATGGTGTTACCATCAGTAAATCCCCAGATATACGCAGCAAAGCTGTCAAACTCTTCCTGTACCTTCATAAATGCACGGGCATTCTTTTTTAGGGAAGCTATTTTTAGTCGATGGCGAATCACGTTCGGATTCTGCAATAACACCGCTTCTTTTTCATCATCATAAGCAGCAATCTTATGATAATCAAAACCATCAAAAGCGTTACGCATACCTTCCCGACGTTTCATAATCATCGTCCAACTCAATCCGGCCTGCATGGTTTCCAAAACTAAAAACTCAAAGATTGTACTGTCCTCATGCGTAGGCACACCCCATTCCGTGTCATGGTATATTGATTCTTCCGGACTCCGCTCAGCCCATGAGCAGCGGCGTCTCTCTTGTGGTCCTTTCATCCTCCCATACCTCCCAGCAGTAGTTACTACAATCTAACAAAGGCCGAGCAGTTCTAGCAATTCTTTATTTGCTTCCGCCCTGTCCGCTTCAATCGGTGCGGTAAGGCCGATGATAATTTGACGTTGCTTACTCATAAAGCCACGCAAAACACGTACCAACATGCGATTAACAGCTTCGTCCGCTGCCTCTAACAACGCATTAAATTCTGTCAACACCAGCATGTCCATTTTTACAAACCCTTCAATATAATCAGCTACATCACCGTAAGTAACACTGTCCGTATATTCCTTAGCAAATACGGCCGCCGCCTTTTCCATGACTAACCAGTTTTGCCAACGTTCATGACCGGTAGCAATTACCTTAGCTATCACATCAGCTACGTCCGCAGCCTTGCCTTCCAAAATAACCGGATCCGTAGCCGTTCCAACACCATCTACCACAACAGCGGCTACACGAGTCACAGCATCCTCCGTTCCCAACTGCTCTAACGCAATATATGTATTCGTATTCATATAATCCTCCTTAGTACCCCTTGGCAACAAGTGATGTAGCAACGTCACATACACTGTTTTACCACCAGCAACAACCTAGCTGTTTCCAATAGGGTTATCACGCATAGTCTATTAATGATTACCGACATTACATCGATAATTCTTTATTTATTGTAATATAGACGACTACTGTAACTCAATACCCCCTTTCCATATAACACAAAAGGCTGACCCCACATTACGAGGTCAGCCCCTTTGTTTATTCGTACTACGTTTACTGCCGAGATTTCATAGCCACCATAGCAGCTTCTTCGGTACGCTTCCGTACCGCTTCAATCATCGGCTTTACTTCTAAAAATTCTGCGTCAGTTAAGCGAAATGTACGACCCTTCCGTTCAAACAACGATTTTTTGCGGCCCGCGCCTGCGCGTTTACCACCCCAGTTGTTACTATTCATGGCAACTTCCTCCCTTTTTGAAAGTGTAAAAACATCAACAAAAAATCTTCTTGTTTAAATCAGTCCATCTCCTTAATCTTAGTATATACTATTCAAACGAGTAATTTCAATTATGCTTTTAACAAAACCATCAGTAATCAACGAATCGTTAAATTTTTGAGAATATCCACACCGATATGCTTACAGTTGTACTATATTATGCACGCTCCGATAGCTCCATCCATCGTTCCATTGCACTCTCCAGTTTTTCTTCGGCCTCTGCTTTTTCTGCCATTGTTCGTTCATAGGCTTCATAATCATCCGCCAACTGCACCAGCATGGCTTCATACGCCTTGATTAGGCCTTCCCTTTCAGCAATTTTTCCTTCCAGCTCTTCCAGTTCCTTTTGTTCCGCCAAATTAAGGGGCTTCTTACTACTACGCTTCGCCTGCTCCTTATCCTGCGCTTCCGCATGTATATCGCCCTCTTCAGATGAGGAACTATTTCCTACAACTACTTTATTCTCAGATACCCCACTCCCAGGCGTTGTCTGTTTTTCACCTTTGGTCTGCGTAAGACGACCGCGCTTTGCCAACGTGTCCTGTGCATCCGGTACCTGTTCCTTGTAATCCGAATACGAACCATGGAAAATACGCACGGCACCGTTTCCTTCAAAAACAAACAACTTATCTACCACACGATCTAGGAAGTAACGATCATGGCATACGGTAATCACTACACCGCCAAAGGAATCAAGAAATTCTTCCAGTACACTTAATGTGGGAATGTCTAAATCATTAGTAGGTTCATCTAACAATAACACATTCGGTGCTGACATGAGCAGCTTTAACAAGTATAAGCGTCGCCGTTCGCCGCCGGATAACTTGCGCAGCGGCACCCCATGCAACTCCGGTGTAAACAAGAACCGTTCCAACACCTGTCCGGCACTAAGTGTGGAACCATCATTGAGCACCATATAGCGATGGTCTTCACGAATGTAGTCAAGCACTCTTTGATTTTCGTCAAAAGGTGGTAGCTCCTGCGTAAAATGAGCAATTTTAACGGTTTCACCGCGCCCTACGGTTCCCTCTTGCGGTGTATAGGTTCCATCCAACAGCTTCATAAAGGTAGACTTACCAATACCGTTCGGCCCTACGATACCGATGCGATCATGCTTCACCACATGATATGTAAAATCGGTTACAATTGGTCTATCGTCAAAGGCAAAGGTAAGATGTTCCATATCAAATATGGTTTTTCCCAAACGACTGCTAAGAGCAATAGGATCCAGCGTATCTACACGACGCGATTTCTCCATAGCCGACAAGGCTTCATAGCGCTGTAAACGCGCTTTTTGTTTAGTGCTACGCGCCTGCGCACCGCGGCGCACCCACGCTAATTCATGTTTTAGCAACTTGGCTCGCTTTGCTTCTCCCGCCGCTTCTCGCGCTTCACGGTCCGCTTTCAATTCCAAAAAGGTTTCATAGGATCCTTCATAGCGATAAAAGCGACGGTTATCCAATTCTAAAATACTATTGCATACGGCATCCAAGAAATAACGATCGTGTGTACTCAACACGAATCCGCCGGATCGCGCCAATAAATATTTTTCCAACCAATCGATGCTGGCTTCATCCAAATGGTTAGTCGGTTCGTCCAATAATAAAATATCGCACGGATATAGCAGTGCCTGCCCCAAAGCCAGTCGACGACGTTCCCCGCCGGATAACAAGCGTACCGGTCGCTCTACATCGCCCAATCCCAGCTTAGTGAGAATCGTCCGCGCCTGCTGTTCTACAGACCATCCATCCTCGGCATCCATGCGATTTAATAACTTCACATAAGCCGGTGATGTAGCATCAATCTTACTTTGTCTTTCAAACTCACGAACCAATTTTAGTAACGGGTGATTGGCGAGAAAAATATTTTCCAGTAAGCTGGCCTCTTCATCAAATTGCGGAGCCTGCGGTAAATAATACACCGATGCTTTCCCGTTTCTCTCGATGCTTCCCTTGTCAGGCTCCATAACTCCGGCCAATAGTTTGAGGAACGTAGATTTGCCCGTACCGTTTACACCGATAAGCCCGATGCGTTGCTCCGTGGTAATTGTCATGGATGCATCCTTAAAGAGCAGCCGCGTACCGTATGATTTTTCTACTTCTTGTAAACTGATAACGTTCATCCTGTCGTACCTCCCATGTCTTTCGTATGTCTTACCATTATATACTACTTCCTAGAAATCGTTAACTATATTTCTCAATTTGACATTTGTTTCCTCTTTTAAGTACAATAGGGGTAATTACACAGCGACATTCAGTCGTTTTCATATGTGCATGACAATAAGGAGGAAATTATGGACAGCGACGCGGTTGGATCGTTTTATGAAGAAATGGGTTTTGAGTTAGTAGAAATCGATGATAGAGAAGTACTGTTCTATCAATTGGATGATGACGGTGCCTACGCAACAATCACCGATGATAACGGCAATGTGCCGACTGACCTAGACAGCCCGATTATTTTTTCTGTATATGATGAAAATGATTCGTATCAATGGAGCGTAACCTTAGAGGACTCCCATTATTTCGGGCAACTCTTTGCGCGCTTTGCCGCCAGTGATGATTTGCTTGCTAACTTACGCGATATTCGCCAAGAAAATATTGCTCGCTTCGACGCGTCGGAACTCTAATTCCCCGCTTACTTAGCACAAAACACCCCGCCGGGTGTGACCGATATCCCCTATCCGGTAACCGATTTGTTACCATGATAGTCATTATGATATCTACGTCACTACCCTTGCGGGGTGTTTTCTTGTAAATCGCCGATGGTTTCGAATGTGCATTTTGCCGACAGCATCGCCTCTACAGAGGCTACGATGTTAGCTGCGCCGTCCACATGCCAAGCGCGTGCCTGTTGCGACATGTTTTGCAGTCGCTCCGGATTGATAAGCAGCGCCGTCACTACATCTTCTAGATTGTGAATATCTCTAGCCCAACGAGCGCAACCTTTTTGTTCCAATAATAAGGCATTAGCTTCCTCTTGTCCCGGAATGGCATTGAAGAAAACCATAGGAATACCTACGGTAACAGCTTCCATGCAAGTCAGCGCCCCCGGCTTGGTTACCAGTAAGGCTGCCTCTGCCATCAGCTCGGGAATATCCGTCGTATAACCGTATACGCGCACCGGCGTTTGCATGCGCTCTTTCATATCCAGCAACGCTTCGTAAAGACTTGTATTACGACCGGTAACCACGGTAAATTCATCAATGGCCGCTACCTCGTCAAGACGTTGCAAGGCACTTTCCAATGATCCCAATCCCAGTCCGCCGCCCATCACGAGAACCCGTACCGGTTTTGTCAGCGCATACTGCGCAATCGCTTTATCAAAGAAATGACGTCGCACGGGAATACCCGTAACGTGAATCTTACTACAATCAATGCCGGCTTTCACCAACTCATCCACCATAACCTCCGTACCCACATAGTACGCGTCCAGCTGTGGATATACCCAAAACTGATGCACCGCAAAGTCAGTAATTACTCCGATAAGCGGCACGTCGATAAGGTTTTGTCGTTTCAATATACACGCAGCACCGCAGGGAAACGGATGAGTAAAAATCACAACGTCCGGTGACTCTTGCCGAATAAGGCGTAGCATACGACGTTTTAACAACCAAGACAATACGGTTTGGATCATACCACCCTTGCGCTCACCTTGGGAAAAGCGATACACCAAATCGTACATCATGGGAAACACGTCAATCATCTTGATGTATGTTTCCTTCAGCAAATTATCGAACGATAAGGTATCTGTCGCCAAAAAGTCAACATGCGTAATTTCCGTATCGGGACTTTGTTGCATCCAATATTCTTCTATAGCCCGTGCTGCCTGTGTGTGCCCCGTCCCTATGGACGCCGACACGATGAGCACCTTTCGATGTTTCTTCATATCACGCATACTAATCTCCTTCTCCTATCGGCTTATTATACCACATCTAAGACCGAGGAGTAATATAAAAAAGACTGCAACAGCCTTCGTACATGTCGAATGCTGCTACAGTCCTTCGCGTGTATCCTTACACGGATCTTGTTGAACCGAAGTTTGCGGTTAGCGTTAACGCATATTATTTGTTGTTAACTAATTCCTTCAACTGTTTGCCGGCTTTGAACGCAGGGGATTTGGAAGCTTCGATTTTGATTACTTCGTTAGTCTGCGGATTGCGGCCTTCGCGAGCCTGGCGTTCACGTACTTCGAACGTACCGAAACCGATTACCTGTACTTTTTCGCCTTTTGCCAATTCTTCAGCAACAGTATCGAAAACAGCTTTAACTGCTTTTTCAGCATCTTTCTTAGTTAAATCCGTTTTCTGAGCTACGCTTGCGATTAATTCTGTTTTGTTCATGACAGAACCTCCTTAAAAATTTGAATATATCCATTCAAATGCCATCTTGCGGCTTGCCACAAGTTACACAGAATGACTTCTCTCGTTCACCTTAGCTGCATCCCAATACGAATCCAATTCAGCCAGGGTTAATTCATCCCACGATGTATTACTGCTTCGGACACAGTGCTCGACATATGAAAAACGTCGGTAAAACTTAGTATTGGTGCGGTTCAGTGCATTTTCACCGCCTATTTTATACCATCTCAACAGATTAATCAAGGAAAAAAGCACATCTCCCGCTTCCAATTCAGCATTTTTGCGGTCTCCCGCCGCTACAGCTTCTTTAAATTCATCAATTTCTTCGTAAAATTTATTCCATACCGGCTCTACCGAATCCCAGTCAAATCCTACTTTGGCGGCTTTTTCCTGTAGCTTCTGAGCGCGCAGAAGTGCCGGCAACCCTTTGGAAACACCATCTAAAAGACCGCGCCGTTCATGACCGCGTTCCTGTGCTTTCAAAGCTTCCCAGGACAATACGGCCGTTGCCGCCCCTTCGCTGTCCGTACGATTAAATACATGCGGATGTCGGCGGATCATCTTAGTCGTAATATCATCGATCACATCTTGCAAGCTGAATTGTCCTGCTTCCTCCGCCAGGCGTGCGTGAAATACAATCTGTAATAGCACATCGCCTAACTCTTCCCGTAAATTGTCCACATCTTCGTTATCGATGGCTTCCAACACTTCGTAGATTTCTTCCAATAAATATCTTCGCAAGGTGCTGTGTGTTTGCAGTCGATCCCAAGGACATCCATCCGGTGCCCGCAATGCTGCCACTACATCACGCAGGGGAGCCAGTGTAAACGGGGCGTCTTCCTCTTTCTGCATAGGCAACACCACCAGTGACCAGCTATATTCCGTCTGCTTTACCATTGCCGTCACATCCGTAGTTTCATCTTCCGGTATCCATAGCAACTCCTCTTGCCCGCTTGGCTCCGCATGAGACGCAATTCCCAACCACACTCGTCGACGCGCCTTGCCTAAACGTGAGGTTACCACCTCTATTACCCTTGACCAAGTTTCGGCCGTAATAGCCCGGATAAGAACAGCATCGCTCATATCGAAAGGCATGCGATCAATACGCACTGCCGATGTTACATATATCGCATCATCGGCTTGTATATATTCTTTATCACGCAACAATGTCACATAGTCCACTACGCATTCTCCTTTCGACGTAATCGCTTTCCAATAAACGGCAAATGATATATATCTTCCTTCTCTAATGCTTTTGTCAGCAGTAATGCGCCGCCGTATACGACAACGGCACCTACAATGGCTAACAGTACGGCAACTGCATTTCCCGTTAAGGACAGTGCCATATAGTAAACCACAACAGCCGCACCGCCCATAGCTAATGCGGCGCAGGCAATTTTCATCATCAATAACAGCGGCAGTCGGTACCCAATATATTTGTAGACAAATATCATATTTAAAGCAGCCGCTAAACCAAAGTCAATATTCGTCGACCACGCGGCGCCGTTAATTCCCCATTCCGGTTGTGCCGTCAAATACCAGCTAAGGGGAATTTTTAAAATCGTACAGACAATGAGATTAATCATAGGAATCGCCGTTCGTCCCAACCCTTGTAGGACACCGGTAGTAACCTGCTGCATCCCCAAGAGAAAAATACTAAGACTCATGACTGCAATCGGGCCGCCTGCATTCGGCGTCGCATACAGCATAGACGACACCGGTGTAGCCAACACGCAAAGGCCAACGAAAGCGGGGATGGTAATCAACGCGGCAATCTTCATTGCCATATGTGTACGCTGCCTGATTTCCTCCATATTTCGCTTTGCATAGGCTTCCGATATAGCCGGCACTAAACTGGCCGCTAACGAAGTAGTCAGGATCACCGGCAGATTTACCAATGACGTGGCCATGCCCGTCAAATACCCGAACAAGGTGGTCGCTTCTCGAACGGTGTAACCTGCCTCCACCAAGCGCCGCGGCACAACGCCTAAATCAATGCCCGAAACAATCGGCATCATAATGTTCGCCATGGATACGGGAATGGCCAAGATAATTAACCGTTTCATAATGGCTAGCGCCGTTTCCGTTGTTGCCTGTGGATTTTGTGTTATCAGTAATTCCTGTCGCACCTTCCGTTGGCGTCGATAAAAGTAAAGCAGTACCAACAGTCCTGCCGTCACGCCCGGTAGCGTAGCCAAGCTGGCACCGGCCGCTGCCCAGTGAAGCCCCTTCGGCAAAAGCCAATAAGCGAGGCCCACCATCGCAGTTACACGAAACAGCTGTTCAAATACTTGGGACATCCCCGTCGGCAACATATCTTGGAATCCCTGGAAATATCCGCGCAAGCAGCTGAGCAATGTCACCACAAAAATAGATGGCGACAATGCCAAAATAGCGTAATACGCTCGCGGATCTGTTACCAAGCCACCCCTGTCTATAAGGAGAGGTGTAGCAAAATACATGGCCACACTGAATACAAGCCCCAACGTGGCCAGCAGGCTCATGGAAACGCGGTGGATTTTCTGCACGCCCAACGCATCATTATTCGCCAACTTATCGGCCACCATAATCGATATGGCCACCGGCAATCCTGCCGTAGCTATACTTACAATAATCTGATAAATCGGATAGGCCATCTGATACAAGCCAATACCTTCACCACCGAGGATGCGTGCCAATATGACCTTACTGAAAGCGCCCATAATTTTAACCACTATACCGGCAATGGTTAAAATCATAGCCCCCTTTAAGAATCGATTCATCCGGTACCTCCGTTTTCTTACCGTTAACGACGTTCCAATTCCGTCAACAAATTTTCTACAATCGGTATACGTGCCCCCGTCAACGAGGACACATTATATACCAGGGTCGTCGCTTTACCATCCTTCCCTTCGGTAAATTTTATACGTTTCCATACGGCTTCGTCAACTGCTGCCATATCCCAGCCTGCCATTTTGCTGTCATCCGCCCATACCAATGTCAGCCTTTGTCCGCGCCATACCAGGCTCTTAAGACCTAACGCACGAGCTGTTTCTCTTACCCGAGCCAAGCGAAGCAACGCATCCACCGGCGGTGTCGGTGTACCGAAGCGATCCACTAATTCATCGGTAAAATCATTGAGTTCTTCCTGCGTCTTAATATGTAACAGACGCTGGTATAAGGTAATCTTCCGTGCACTGTCCGGAATGTATGCATCATCAATAAAAGCATCTATTTCAAGATCGATCACCGGATCCGGTACTTCTTTAGGAGCTTCTTCCTTGTGCTGCGCCTTGGCAATCGCCGCTTCCAACATCGTACAATACATAGCAAATCCAACGGAAGCAATATTACCATGCTGCTGTGAGCCCAACAGATTCCCGGCCCCGCGTATTTCCAAATCGCGCATAGCCAATTTAAAGCCGGCCCCCAGCTCTGTAAATTCTTCGATGGCCTTTAATCGTTTTTCCGCCGCTTCACTGAGCATTTTGTCCGGACGATACATAAAGTACGCATAGGCTCGCCGTCTCGAGCGCCCTACGCGACCACGCATCTGGTATAACTGTGACAATCCCAGATGATCCGCATCATATACAATAATTGTATTGGCATTAGGAATATCAAGACCTGTTTCGATAATACTCGTGCAGAGCAACAAATCATAATGGCCTTCATAAAAATCAACCATAATGGCTTCCATTTGTGAACCGGTCATCTGCCCGTGGGCAATGGCAAAGCGTAAATCCGGCATAGCCTGCGATAACAGTTCTGCCATATGTTCAATGGATTGCACGCGATTATATACAAAATACACCTGACCACCACGCTGAATTTCGCGGCGTACCGCATCGACAATAATCTGCATGTCATATTCCACCACATAGGTTTGCACCGGCAAGCGTTCTTCCGGCGGTGTATTAATAACACTCATTTCCCGCACTCCCACCAGTGACATATGAAGGGTACGCGGAATCGGTGTCGCACTCAATGTTAACACATCAATATTAGTGGCCCAGCTCTTCCATTTTTCTTTCTGTGCTACGCCAAAGCGTTGTTCTTCATCCACCACGAGAAGTCCCAGGTCTTTAAAGTGAATTTTTTTATTCAACAGTGCATGCGTGCCGATAACAATATCCACTTCGCCGCTTTCCGCGCGTCGCATAATCTCCCGTTTTTCTTTAACACTGCGGAATCGGTTGAGCACATCCACTTTTGCGCCGAACGGTGTAAATCGATCGGAAAAGGTTTGAAAATGCTGCTGTGCCAATACTGTAGTCGGTACCAAAACCGCTACCTGTTTACCGCTCATAATCGCTTTGAAAATGGCGCGCATCGCCACTTCCGTCTTGCCGAATCCCACATCACCGCAGAGCAATCGATCCATAGGATACGGCTTTTCCATGGACTCTTTAATTTCTCGCGTTGCCTGCAGCTGATCTTCTGTTTCCTCATAAGGAAACGCATCTTCAAATTCCTGTTGCCACGGCTGATCTGGTAAAAAGGCAAAGCCTTCCACTACTTCGCGCTGTGCGTACAACGCAACCAGCTTCTCCGCCAAATCATCAATTGATTTTTGCGCCTTATTCTTAATTTTACGCCATTCACCGCCACCCATTTTATGAATCCGCGGCGTCTCTCCTTCATTGCCGATATATTTTTGCAGTTGGTCAAGATTGTCCGCCGGCAAAAAGAGGCGATCCGTACCGGCATAGGCAATTTCAATATAATCCTTGTGAATGCCTTCCGTTTCGATTGTCTTAAGCCCTACATATTTCCCGATACCATGCACGCTGTGTACCACATAATCGCCAACCTTTAAGTCGGTAAAGTAATTAATCTCTCTCCCTTTGGCTGCCTTCTTGCGAAGCTTCCTTTTTTGCTGACCAAAAATATTGCCTTCCGTAACCACCACCAGGCGACAATGAGGCAGCTCGAAACCTTCCGACAACAGTCCCTGCATGATGAGAACAGAACCTTCCGGATCCATTGGCTGTCGGGATCGATTAAAGTGAATGCCTTCCTCTGTAAGTGCCCGTTCAATCCCTTCTCGTCGCTGTTGGTTATTCATGACGATGATCACGCGATGTCCGTTTCGTTGCCACTGCTTAATTTCATCTGTCAATAACGGTATCTGTCGTTCAAAGGATGTCATGGATTTCCCTTGTACTCCAATGCCGGTATAGCCACTAAGTCCGGACAAGCGCTGCTGCAAAAAGGTAAAGGCTATTTCTCCTTGGCTTCGTATGGATCGTACTGCTTCCGACCAGTCGCAAAAATCGGTGAGATGACTTCGATCCTCTTTAATAAAACTCTTCCAAGCCTCTTGAATACGTCCCGGTTCGTCAAAGACGATAAGGCCCCGGGCCGCATAAGAAAGCAAGGTAGCGCTGCGCTCTTCATTTTCGGTACGCAACGGCACCACCAAACAGCTATCCATCGATTCCAACGAACGTTGCGTATCCAAAGAAAAGCTTCGAATCGTATCAATAGTATCACCGAAGAATTCGATGCGATACGGTACCTCACTATTGACCGGGAACATATCCACAATATCTCCGCGTACACTGAAATGCCCGCGTTGTTCTACTTGATCGGTTCGCTCATACCCCATTCCTACCAACCGTTCCAACATATCGTCACGGTCAATGGTATCATCTACCGAAAAAACAATGACATTGCTTTGCACCTGTTCCGGTTCGGGCAATCGTTGAGCTGCTTCCTCTGCCGTAGCAATAACTACCACCGGTGTATTCATGACTAAGGAGCCAAGTGCTCGCATTTGCGCGGCGTGATGTTCCAAACTTCGTGCCGATACGGCAAAACTTACCGACTCGGTTACCGGAAAAGACATGACCGGCACGTCCGGTAGCAAACATGCCAAGTCCCGTTCCCACTGCTCTCGATGCTCTTTATCATGGACGACAACAATCGTCGGACGCTGACCGTAATCAATCATAGCTCGGCTATACAGGAATGTCTTTTGCGAACCGCCCAATCCATATATCAAATGTTTCTTTGTTGATGCAATCGCAGCCTCAGCTTCTTTAAAAGCCGGATACGCTTGCAGTAACTCTGTGATTTCTTTCATTCTATATTACAAGACCTTTCGTAATAGTTGCCCAGTCTTCCCTTCGACTAGCCACTCTTTTTCAGTCACGCCAAAACGGGCTTTAGCAAAGCCAAAGCCCGTAATTAATCACGTCTATGTCATTAATCGTACCACATTAGTAGCATATAGACAACACTTCGCTATTCAATAACGCGATTCATCTATACGCTAAGCTAACGCCACACTCGTATCCTAGCCACTATCCTTCACGCACAAGCCGGTATCCATCACGTTCAATCTAGCATCCATCACATGCTAGCCAGCGTCTTTGACCTTCCAGTAGTATCTTTCGTGTCCCTTTATTTTCCGGGTAGTATCCTTTACCCTCTGGTTGATATACTTCACCTTCCGACTAGTATCCTTAGCATTCTAGTTAGTATCCTTAGCATTCTAGTTAGTGTCCGTCACATTCTGCTTAGTGTCCATCACGTTCTAGTTAGTAGATGCCTTTGTTTTATGGCTTCCCCATATACCGATCCCCAATAGAATAATAATGGAAATGATAACTGCAACCTGTCCCGATATACTGGGACCGCCTACCACAAACTTGCTGGCTACACCCGGCACAGCCGCCAAATTAAAATTATGTGCTACAGCCGCACCTAAGAGCATTCCCAATACAGTCATTGCCGAGTCAGATGATCCGGAACCGGCCAATACCAATTGACGAAGAGGACATCCACCGGCCAGCGTCGCCGCCAGACCTACACCATACATAGAAGCTATATTCCAAAGCACATCACCATGAGCAATAGGTCCGAAGGCAGCTATATTAAAATGCCCTGTCCCTAAATTATATATCAGCATGATAACGAAAATACCAATAATACTGCAAAGCATCGTACTATCTTTATACATCATCACATTACGAAAAGCACCGGAAAAACACATCCGCGTACGTTGCGCAATAATACCAAAGATCAAACCGGCAAGCCAAGAAAAGAAAACCGGCGCATGCATAGAACCCGGTCCTTTTGTACTTACCGCAAACAAGGTTGTTGCCACACTGATAATAAATAAAACGGCCACCAGCAACGGGACTGTATACCCTTGACTCTTACGTGTAGCCACCGCTTCACCTAAAGTGTATCCCTTCTTCAAAAATACGATACCGGTAGCCAAACCACCTAAGAATCCTACCAAGCCTACATACGCACTCATA
The DNA here is from genome assembly GCF_959600285.1 of Veillonella magna. Classification (NCBI taxonomy): domain Bacteria; kingdom Bacillati; phylum Bacillota; class Negativicutes; order Veillonellales; family Veillonellaceae; genus Veillonella; species Veillonella magna. Next base: position 34,972 of record NZ_CAUGKU010000016.1, read on the forward strand.
TCACCGGCCGACATGCGCAACACCATACGCAAAGGACATCCTAAAAATACAAGCGCGCAAATCATCATGATAGCACCTAATAATACACGTATAGGTGTAGAGCCGCTACCGCTAGAACCAAATTCACCGGACTTAAGAGAAACTATAAATGCCCCTAAGATGATTCCCACAATTTCCGGTCGAAAATACTGTACTGCCGCAGCATTATGAAATTTCATTGCCCCTGCCATATCTCTAATAAAGCAAGCTGCACATAATGCCATATTCGCCGGATTTCCCATATAAGCTAATCCAGCCGTAAAAATACCGGCAATAGCCCCTAATAACAATAATCCCTTTTTCTGATACCAAAACTCCATGTTATATCCTCCTCTACCTAAGGCATTGATTAACAATGCCAGCTTCTGACGGCTCCCATTATAATAAAGCGAGTTATTATTTTCAATGATATATTTAAAAGTAAAATATATTAATTTCTCATTTATTCCCCCTACTAGTTATCCTTTAAAATACGTTTAAGTTAATTCGACTCACATTAACTAACAAACTATCTCTGCACCATATGCATATCAACCGCATTTCAATTCATAGTAAAATAAAATATATTGCAAAAACCAATAAAAGCCTTACTGTATAATTGACATTTACGGTCTCTTCTGATAGAATTATAGACGTTCCAATACGCGGAAGTGGCGGAATTGGCAGACGCACCAGACTTAGGATCTGGCGCCTTACGGCGTGGGGGTTCAAGTCCCTTCTTCCGCACCAAATAAAAGCACGAGTCAAATGACTCGTGCTTTTCTCATTATATAGTAAACAAAACAAAAAGACACAATTCTTATTATTCGTCGAGAATCGTGTCTTTTTATTTGTATTGCTTATGCAATTGAAGATGATGAAAATGTACGCCCATACATTATCATGACAATATATTAACACTTTCGTGATAATACCGAACGACTACATATTGGCTCGTCCCCGATATCTCCTTACAGCATTAATATATAAATCGTATGAACAAAAAAACCTTTTCATACGACACATACGAAAAGGATTCTATAATTCTCCTCCCTATCGCTCGTAGGTCAAATGGTGAACGATGAATGGGCAGTTCTCCTGACTTGGCTTCATAGCTCCTCCTGCCTTCCCAGTTACCCAGTGACATATCGGATTCGCTCTTCCTTACAGTGGCGGGACCGTGCCGGACTTTAACCGGCTTCTCTATTATGCTTACGCACCCATTCCCAAATATGTAATTGCGATGTTCTCTCAAGAACAATCATATAATATCATACTATATGTTAATCTGTCAAATAAAGTAAAAAGCCACACTCTCGTGTGGCTAACTTTGGTGACCCAGGAGGGATTCGAACCCCCGGCCTTTTGATTCGTAGTCAAACGCTCTATCCAGCTGAGCTACTGAGTCATATATAATTGTTGGCAGGGGCAGTAGGACTTGAACCCACAACCAACGGTTTTGGAGACCGCTACTCTACCAATTGAGCTATACCCCTGTGTCTCAACGACTTAATCAGTATACCATGTATTGGCGACTGTGTCAAGTGCTTTTTTGTAGCAGCACCATTTTTTCTTTAAGACCGATGACCCCACCGGCCTTAAAGAAGTGAATCAGCGACTTCCTATCCTCCCGGGCCGTCTCCAGCCAAGTACTTTCGGCGTTT
>NZ_CAUGKU010000017.1:0-34896 GCF_959600285.1 Veillonella magna
CTCTTCCTTCGCTTTCAAAAACCGTCTGTCGTAAGCGACTTGTATATAATACATGCTTTTCAAATATTCGTCAACTACTTTTTTAAAATTCTATATTGCATCGTTCACACACAATACATTAACTAGATAATTGGCACTAACCACCACTATAACTAAACTATAACTAATTTAAAAATATAACGCCAAGCATCATCTAGAACAGAACCGATGTACTACATACAAACCTCACACCGAGGTATGTCACCAATTATAGTTACTACTCTTGAAAATAGCAAATATTGAATACTCATATTAAAAGAGGATGTAACTTATCGTTGCCAAAGTCACATCCTCGCACATCTTACATCTTGTACTACTCTGTCTTTATTATTTTTATTACCACTATATATTGATTAATGCATTCTTGTTATATATCTAAACTATTGAATTGTTATTTTTTCTCCTAGCTGGAAGGAGCCTTTAGAAGTAATGACCTTTTCTCCCGCAGACAGACCATTCATAATCACAATAAAACCATCCGCTTTTTCACCGGTTTCTACTACCCGTACGTCTACAGTATCATCGGCTGTTACGACATACACATATTTACCATCTTTTCCTTCATGAACCGCTTTTTCTGGTAATGTCAGTACGGATGCTTTTACATCGGATTCAATGACCAATGTATAAAACTCTCCAGGCTTTATAATATTATCAGTATTTTGGAACGTTGCCTTCAATAATACTCCCGGGCTACCGGCCGGTGCATTCGTATTAATATAGGTAATCTCACCGGGCAACTCTTTGTCATCTACTTTTAAACGAACTTTCACCGAAGCTTTACCTTCCGGTGAGGCCAGAGCCATAGCAAATCCTTGAGGAATCGTCAATGTTGCAACTACCGGTGAAGTTTCCTGAATCATCATAAAAGGTTTACCCGCTATAGCTACCTTTCTGTCTTCATTATAAATAGCCGTGACCTTACCATTGATAGGCGCTACAATTTGTGCCTGAGCAATCTGCGCTTGCACTTGTGCAATTGCAGCCTGCAAACTGCTTGTATCAGCCCCCGGTGTTGTCACATAACCACCACCGCTGGTAACAGTTGTTGTTTGTGCGCGAGAAGCAATCGTAGCATATTCTTTTTCAGTAATAATGCCATTGGCCATCATTTCCCGAGCCCGTTCCACATCTGCTTGTGACACCGCCCCAGGTACAACTGTTGTAGTCTGTGGTGCCGCATGTACAGTTGCTGTTGCTTGCTCTTTAATTTTTGTCAGTAATGTGTTTAGCTGTTCCTGTAGAGAAGACGTATCTAACGTTGCCACCACTTGGCCTTGTTTAACATTATCACCTACTTTTACTGCCAAGGTAGCGACCTGTCCTGATGTGGCCGGTTCAATGGTTGCCTTGTTCAGCGCTGTTACATTGGCATCGCTACTAATACGCACCGGTAAATCTCGTTGCGTCGCTTCCGTCACTGCTACCTTTTTCGGACCGAAACATCCTGCTGTCAGCACCGCAGCCATCATCACGGTTACCATTCCCAATCGTTGCAAATACTTATGCTTCATTATTCCACTTCCTATGCTATTACCGGTAAACTCACAGTTCCCTCTTTCATGGATTATTATGTCGGCTCTTATTGTATCACAAATAAACTATCCTGCGTAAATGAGTTTTCTATGAATTTTATTGTGTAAGTTGCTTAAACTTTTCATTATTATGAAAGCGCATAAAATGATCTTGCTCCCGAGCTACTGATTTTACTGTCGAATCAGTTTCAATTGCTCTTTTCAGCCATATCAAAGCTTCCGCATCATAACCTTCATCAGCATAAATAGTAGCCAATCCATATAATGACCACGTATTATGTGGCTCTACTTCCAGCACCCGCCGAAACCATTTTGCCGATTCATCCAATTGGCCCTGCAATTTATATAGCATAGCCAGATTATAATAATTACTCACATTTTTTTCATTCAACGAATATGCTTTTTGAGCCAACTCTAATCCTTTTTTCGGTTCTCCCAACAATCCCAATGCCATTCCCTTTACAGAATATGCTATATCACTATCCGGCTTTCTCAACAACACAGCATCTGCCTTAGTAATTGTCGCTTCGTATTTTCCTTGCTGAAACAGATCTACAACAGCTTTTTCTTCTACCGTTAACTCACTCGTTCCCTTTTCTATTGTCGTTTCCACTGAAGTTGTTGACTCAGTGATCTGTGTGTCCGCAGCTACTTTATCTCGGTCGCAACCGATTAGTGTCATCAACATCACTATCGCCATCACTATAAATAGAAATTGAATCCCTATTCTCCATCGACGCACCGTTTTCGACGAATTCATTTCACATCAACTCTTTCCTTTACATCTATCAGGTTACACATTCATCCATACATGTGCGAGCACGTTTCCTTTATTTTGAGAATCCATTCTTCGCTTACTTGTTCATCATAGCAAGCTATCCCTGTCTTGCCAAGATGTTCCTATTATTGTCTAACACCAATATCACGCAATATTTTTATCCATCGAGTACAGAAAACCCGGCACAGCAGTAAGCCGCGCCGGGTAACTCATCTATTAAGATTTTATTTAATACTTGGATGTATCTCTATTATATTTATCGGTACACATGTATACGATCTTTTAGAAATTTATTTTCCTATACGTATCCCATAGTAGTCTTATTTATACTTATCCTTAAAAGCCTTAAGTTCTGCTTCTTCTAAGCTATTGCCTTGCGCTATATATGTATCAATGGCTTGACGCATAGTGGCAAACGCTACAGGCACTAGCTTTTTGAAGCGCTGTCCAAAGTTAGCCCAATTATCTAAAATATGACGTCCCTTTGCACTATTCGTATACAACACATGACGTTCAATTAAATTCTTAATTTTTTGTACGTCATCATTTGTTACTTCCTGCACTTCTACTAAGCCTGTATTAACACGGCGTTCATCCAAATCAAGAACATACGCATATCCACCGGACATGCCTGCACCGAAATTTCGGCCGATAGATCCCAATACAAGGACTTCACCGCCGGTCATGTATTCGCAGCCGTGATCACCCACACCTTCGACAACAGCAGTAATACCGCTGTTACGTACGGCAAAACGTTCACCTGCACAACCATTAATATACGCTTCCCCGGAAGTAGCTCCATAGAAAGCAACATTACCAATGAGTACATTGCGGTCCGCTTCAAACACAGATTTACGCGGCGGATATGCAATAATCCGTCCTCCCGATAATCCTTTACCCAAGTAATCGTTGGCATCACCTTCCAATTCCAGGGTCATACCCTTAGGAATAAACGCCCCAAAACTCTGACCGGCACTGCCTACAAAGCTTAGCTTAATTGTTGTGTCCGGCAACCCAGCCGTACCATAACGTCGTGTCACTTCACTACCCACCATGGTGCCAACCACGCGATTTGTGTTATTAATAGCCAACTTGGCCCGAATTGGTTTCTTATCTTCGATAGCCGGTCGGCAAATACGAAGTAACTTTGCCATATCAAGAGTTTTATTAAGTCCATGTTCTTGTTCTACTCGATGATAGTGGCCTACACTGGCATCCGTATATGGGCGGAAAAGTATACGCTTCAAATCAACGCGAGACAACTTATAATTATCCTCTACTACCTTTTGACGTAACAAATCTACACGACCAACCATTTCCTCAACAGTCCGAATGCCTAGGCGAGCCATAATTTCGCGGAATTCTCTGGCCAAGAAATACATTAAGTGTTCCACATACTCCGGTTTGCCTTTAAAGTTCTTACGTAATTTTTCATCTTGTGTTGCAACTCCGTACGGACATGTGTTGAGATTACATACGCGTGCCATTTTGCATCCTACAGCCACGAGCGGTAATGTACCAAAGCCGAACATTTCTGCACCGAGCAAGGCCGCAACGGCAATATCAAAACCTGTCATTAGTTTGCTGTCTACTTCCAGCACAATGCGATCTCGTAACCTGTTAAGCAGCAATGTTTGGTGTGTTTCGGACAAGCCTAATTCCCAAGGTGCTCCCGTATGCCTCATGCCGGTACGTCCGGCCGCACCGGTACCGCCATCATAACCGCAGATAAGAATATTATCGGCTTTCGCCTTAGCCACCCCGGCCGCAATAGTCCCTACTCCGGCCTCCGATGCAAATTTCACGCTGACCCGCGCATTAGTATTAGCATTTTTCAAATCAAAAATAAGTTCTGCCAAGTCTTCGATGGAGTAAATATCATGATGTGGTGGCGGCGATACTAATTCAACACCCGGCGTAGAATGACGCGCCTTACCGATAGCCGGATATACTTTTTTGCCCGGTAGCTGGCCACCTTCCCCCGGTTTCGCCCCTTGTGCACATTTAATCTGCAATTCCTTAGCATGAACCAAGTATTCTGAGGTTACACCGAAGCGCCCTGATGCTATTTGTTTAATTTCACTGCATGCATTATCGCCGTTCGGCAATAGCTGATAGCGTGCAGAATCTTCGCCCCCTTCACCGGAATTACTCATAGTTCCCAAGCGATTCATAGCAATGGCAATAGTTTCATGAGCTTCCTTACTGATAGCACCGTAACTCATAGCACCGCCTTTAAAACGTTTTACGATAGATTCCACCGGCTCTACTTCTTCAATAGCAATACCGCCACCTACAGGGAAATTAAATTCCAATAAACTCCGCAAAGTAACATGATAGTTTTCACGAATTTCTTTGGAATATGCTTTATATAATTCATAGTCGTTATCTATACAAGCACGTTGCAACAAGTCAATCGTTTTCGGATTGAACAGATGTGGTTCTCCACCCTTGACCGGACCATAGAATCCGCCCGGCGCAAGTTCATCACTATCACCGCCGAATGCCTGTTCATGACGCTGACAAGTTTCGAGAGCTACCCCTTCTGTACCAATCCCACCGATACGACTTGGCGTATTAACAAAATATTTATTAACAAAGTCACTGTTCAGGCCTACCGCTTCAAAGATTTGTGCACCATGATAACTGCGTACTGTGGAAATCCCCATTTTAGACATAACTTTTAAAATACCGTTAACGGTTGCTTTAATATAATTTTTTTCTGCTTCTTCGGCACTAATAGATCCTAAGCGTCCCTTTGCTTGTAAATCCTTAACGGTTTCCAGTGCCAAGTATGGATTGACTGCGGTAACACCATATCCGATAAGCGTACAGAAATGATGTACTTCACGCGGTTCTGCGGATTCCAACAGCAATCCTATATCCGTACGCAATACTTTGCGAATCAAATGATTATGTACCGCTGCTACTGCCAAAAGAGCAGGAATCGGTGCATGGGTTTCATCCACACCACGGTCGGATAAAATAAGTACATTATAGTCGCTACGCGCTGCCGCTTCTGCCGCTTCACACACGTCCTTTAACGCTTTGCGCAACCCATCAGCACCTTCATTTGGATTAAACAAAATAGGCAAAGTGGTGGATTTCATACGACGACAATCCAACTGCTTAATCGCCGCAAAATCTTCATTGGTTAAAATCGGGCTGTCCAAGGATACACTATAGGTACCTTCCTTATTCGGTTCCGTCATATTTCCGCTATTACCGAACATAACCTTAGTGGAAGTTACCATTTCTTCACGGATTGCATCAATCGGCGGATTTGTTACCTGAGCAAAAAGTTGTTTGAAATAATTGTAAAGTAATTGTGGCTGTTCCGATAAAATAGCCAATGGTGCATCAGCCCCCATAGCACCGACCGGATCCTTGCCATCTTTCGCCATCGGGATTAACATGCGCACCATATCTTCACTGGTATAACCGAACGCTTGCTGTTGCTGTACTAAATTATCAATAACAGGTATACTATCCGTCGAAGCGGGCGTCACTTCATCCATATGAATAATATGTTCCGCAATCCATTCCTTGTAAGGTTTATCCGTAGCAATCCGTTGCTTGATTTCTTCATCGGACACAATACGCTGTTCTTCCGTATCTACGAGCAGCATCTTTCCCGGTTCCAAACGACCTTTATAACGAATATTTTCGGCAGCTTCATTCACTACACCAACTTCGGAAGCCATGATTAAACGATCATCTGCCGTTACATAATAGCGGGACGGACGTAAGCCGTTACGGTCAAGTACACCACCAATAACCGTACCATCCGTAAAACCCATGGCTGCCGGGCCATCCCACGGTTCCATCATAAAACTATTAAACTCGTAGAAAGCACGCTTTTCTTCGCTCATCAAGGTATTCTTTTCCCATGGTTCCGGAATCATCATCATCATTGCATGTGGCAAACTACGCCCCGTCATATATAGAAATTCCAACGTGTTATCAAACATAGCCGAATCCGATCCGGTATCGTCTACAACAGGGAATACTTTTTTTATGTCCGGGAAATACTCAGACTGTGCCTTTCCTTCCCGCGCATTAATCCAGTTGATATTCCCACGTATTGTATTGATTTCTCCATTATGCACAATAAAACGGTTCGGATGCGCTCTGGCCCAACTCGGAAATGTATTCGTACTAAAACGCGAATGCACCATGGCCAACGCCGAAGTGAAATCAAGGTCTGATAAATCAAGATAGAAATTCCGAAGCTGCTTCGGTGTCAACATACCTTTATACACAATCGTCTTGGCTGATAAACTAGCAATGTAAAAATCGCTGCTTTCCGCCTTGCTGATAGGAATAATCTGTTTTTCTGCTTCTTTACGAATAACATACAGTTTACGTTCAAATTCTTGGTCATTCATAACATTCGGACCTTTACCGATAAAAATTTGAATAAACCACGGTCGAATCGCGGCCGCTTCAGCACCGACTACATGAGAATCTACCGGTACTTCACGCCAGCCCAATACAATCTGACCTTCCGCACGAACGATATCCTCTAAAATAGACTTTTGCTTTTTACGGAGATCTTCGTATCGATGGGCAAATACCATTCCTACACCGTAACTACCGGCCGGTGGCAAAGTGAAACCCAAGACTTCACATTCACGGCGGAAAAATTCATGTGGAATCTGAACCAAAATACCTGCGCCATCCCCAGTTGACGCATCGGCCCCGCGGGCACCGCGATGTTCTAAACGTTCTAAAATGCGTAAACCATCATCAATAATATCGTGTGATTTACGCCCTTTAATATCTACAACAAATCCCATGCCACAAGCATCTTTTTCATAAGATTTGCTATAGAGGCCATGTTTTTCCAATACCTGTTGTTCTTGCCGTTGTGATTCTACTTGGCTGTTGTATCTCATTTCTTGACTCATATCCCTTTCTCCTCTCTACCGTCACATGCTCCAGTCCTGCATTCATCATATATGATGCCTTCATCACAGGATTAACGGGGCTATTGTTACAGACCTTTTTCCATGTATTCGGTACCATTACCCATTGCTCGTACACGCGGCATATAACTACCCTCTTAAAATTCTATAGAAAATAGTCTAATCACAGTATAATAAAGTCTCTCCGAAAATGCACATAGAAATATGTAATACCCATATGCATTTATCTCATGTTCTAATCTGTTTTTTGTATCCATAAAAATTGCACCCATGTACCTATTCATGCTACTATAAATATATTATCAATAATGATTATCAAATTTTTAAAGAATACCACCTACGGCATTCCTGTTTCTTATAGCTATCACGTAAGTACGTAACGGAGGTTTTTATGACATCAAAAATAAAAGAAATTTTAAATGAACGCAAGGAGGACGTAGCTGCCAGTGAAATTAATGCGGTTGATCTTTCTCATCGTGAACGGGTTATCGTTGAAGAATACGAGCGATTATCACCACATCTTATTTTTGAAATTATTCGACGCGACGGCATTGAAGAATTACTCCGTCCCGCCAAATCACTGATTTTTTCGGGCATTGCTGCCGGTGTAGTTATCACATTTTCTTTTTTCTGCATGGCGCTCTTGCAATCTGTATTGCCCCATGAAGCATGGATGCCTCTAATTGCCAAATGGGGATATACCATAGGCTTCATTCTGGTTATTTTGGGTCGTATGCAGTTATTTACGGAAAACACTATCACCACGGTAGTACCTATTTGTAAACCTTTCTCTACCCAAAAATTAATTTTTCTTTTACGTTTATGGATTATTGTATTGGTATCAAATCTCATTGGCACCGCATTGGCATCTTCATTTTTAACATTGCCTCAAGTTGTATCTCCGGCTATTACTGCAGAACTACAAAGCATTGCCAATCACGTAGCTCACTTTACCGCTACAGAAAATATTTTGCGTGGCATTCCCTCAGGTATACTGATTGCCGCTATTGTATGGATGATGCCATCTGCACGAAATTTCAGTTTTTTTATCATCGCCTTCTTCACCTATTTTATTGCGCTCGGTGATTTTACCCATATTGTTGTAGGTTCCGCAGAAATGTTTTATGCCGTACTTAGCGATAAAGCAAGCATGTATGATTACTTTTTCCGTTTTCTCCTGCCAACAGGGCTTGGCAATATCATCGGCGGTACCGGCGTTTTTACCCTGCTTATTTATGCACAGATTAATTCCGAATTGGAAGTAAAGGAATAACTTCGTTATATTTTTCCCGAAATTAAGATTTTAGTCTTCGTGTATATGAAAAAATTAAAGTTTTTTCTCTTGCACGTGATAAGCCTATAGTAGGTATATATATTACGGACATCTATTTTTCTGAAGAGGAAATTAAGTGTTGACACAAGCAAAAACCAGTGTTAAACTACAGAAGTGCTCACAAGGAGTACATATCAAATTTGTTTTTACATAATAAAGGAGGGATTTACTCATGGCAACTACATACACGATGACCTATACCCATGCGGTAAATTCCACAATTATTATTATTGCACCTCATAGGACCGGAGCCAGGTAAACAGTTACCTGTGCTTGGGTCCCATTCGTCGTGACGATGGGACGTGAAAGCACCTCATCGTTAGACGATGAGGTGCTTTTTTATTTATCAAAGAGAGAGTATTTGGAGGGATTCGTATGTCAAACAATTCTGCGTCCTACGCTTCAGCTTATGAAGCCACAAATCCGGCCGTCGATGCCGGTGTCGATTTACATTCATTTCAACGTCGTCGTATGCTGCACGTTGTCTTGCCTTTATTTCTAGTATCGGTCATCGCTTTTCTCGATCGCGTCAACATTGCCTACGCCGGCATGACGATGAAGGACACCCTTTCCTGGTTATCACCGGAAGTATTCGGTCTTGGTGCAGGTATTTTCTTCGTTGGTTACGTACTCTTTGAAGTTCCTGCCTCACTACTAGCTGCTCGCTTTAATGCTATGCACTGGGTAGCACGTATCATGTTTAGCTGGGGCCTCGTCTGCGTTTTAATGACTACTATGAGCACGGAACTCGAGTTCTATGTATATCGTTTCTTGTTGGGGCTTTGCGAAGCGTCCTTATATCCAGTTATTTATTCACTGCTCATCCCCAAATGGTTTTTACCGCAAGAACGTGCAAAAGCTATCTCTCTGATGCTCACATCCTTACTTATTTCTACCATCATCGGTGCTCCTTTGGCCGGTGTTCTCTTGGAATTAAACGTATTCGGATTTCACGGCTGGCAGACACTATTTATTGTTGAAGCTGTACCGGCACTCATCTTCGCCTTCATTTTTGCTAAATGGATGAAAGCAACTCCCCAAGAAGCCTCCTGGGTAACTCCGGAAGAAAAGGCATTCATTGCTCGCGAACTGGAACGAGAAGAAGCTAATAAAGTAAAAGTAAAAAAATACACTACCTTACAAGCTTTAACAGATCCTAAAGTATTGCGTTTATGTCTTATCTATTTCTTATGGGTTATCGGCTTCTGGGGATTCAGCTTCTGGATGCCACAGGTATTAAAGCAACTCTCCGGTTGGTCTCCGAGTCTTGTAGGTTGGTCCATTGTATTCCCAATGACCGCCGCTCTTATCGTACAAGTATGGTGCGGTCATTCTTCTGCTAAAACCGGAGAAAAACGTTGGCATACCGCCGTACCACTTTTTGTCGGGGCTGCCGGTCTTGCCGCTACTCCGTTCAGTCCGAATCCGTTGGTAAGTTTATTCTTCATTTGCTGCTCGGCTATTGGCGTCTATGCCGGTATGGGTGTGTGGTGGACTATGCCGACAACGTTCCTATCCGGTGCTGCCGCAGCCGGAGCAATGGGACTTATCAACTCCTCCGGTAATGTCGGTGGTTGGGTCGGACCTTATATGTTAGGTTTCTTAAATCAGACAACAGGTTCCTTTACTATCGGTTACCTTGTTATGGGTGGCTGCATGTTCTTAGCAGGTCTGCTCATCTTAACGCTAAAGAAAGAAAATGCCACCAATGACACAACAACCTATAATGCGTCAACGATGTAATAGATTATTAACTATTACAAACACGTAATGTAAAAAGGCAGTCATCCTGTGATAACAGGCTCCTTCTCTCATCCGAGCCGTTATCAAAATGACTGCCTTTTATTTTTATGTATGCACCCTTTACCGACAGCGTCTTAGTATCTTTCCAACTATGCTATTAAGTGCTTATCCTATTCCAAATTTTTTTACTGAGTATACTACTTCAGTTTAAGTCAAAATCATGCCATCTTGCGCCAATTCATAGCAAGTAATACCCGTCAGCTCTTTCGCTAACTCCAAAGTAGATTTTTGACAAGTAAAGATCCAAACTTGCGTTTCTTCCGCTATGGTTTTGAGCAATGCCAATGCCCGTTGCTGTCTTGTTTCATCAAACCGCACCAAAATATCATCTAAGATAAGAGGCATAGGCTCAATGCGCTTACCGAACGTATGGGCTAAACTCAACCGCAATGCTAAATACACCTGATCGGCTAAGCCACTGCTCCAATGAGCCATATCTAACCGTTCATCATGCTCATTCAACAAATAAATAGCCTGTGGTGCTGCTTCCGTATCAAGACGATATTTGCCATCCGTCAATATGCGGATATACTCCGATGCTTTCGCCAACGCTTGCGGCTGCCTGTCTTTTTCATATGATTGCTGTGCCTCCTCCATAAAATGAGCAATGAGAACCTGTGTAGTCCAATCCTCCAAAGCATCGCGCAACTCACCTTCCAACTGTGCCTTTTGCTGCAACGCCTTGGCCAAAGTAGCATCACCGGCCAAACTATTCATCGCTTCCTGTAGTTGCCCCCGTTCTTCATAAAGTGCCGTCAACTGACTATCCAAGCCTCGGATTTCACCGGTACTGCGTTCATATTCTGCCGTCCATTTTCCTTTGTCACTACCTTGCAGTCGACGATAGAGAAGCTCATTATTTTCTGATTGAGGAGCCAACAGCTCCAGCTGTCGTTTGCTTTGCTGATAAATGGTCACCCATTGCCGATACTGCTCCTGTTTTAAAAGGCGCTGACGATATTCACCGGCTGTAGCAATCCCCGCTTTTTGTAAAAGCAAAGATTGTTCAAGAAGCAATTCTTTTTCTTTCCGGTTCCAGTGATCATATTCTTCACGATAATTCCGTCGTTGCGATTCTTTTTGTTCCCATCGCGCTTGATTCTGGCGGTAGGATTTAAGCAAACTATACAACCGGCGCAGCTCAATCGGGGTCACCGGCGCATTAAATTCTAACTTTTCCCATAACGCTCTTGCCTGTGACTCGATATGCTGTAACATTTCCTTATGCTCGGCTAACCGTTTTTCGTATCCTTTATATGTATTTTGCTGCTCACGATAGCTGTCGTACTCTTGCTTCATTCCAAAGAAATCGCTGTCCGTCAATGTTCGCTTTGCCGCCTTTGGAAGCCATTCCAACCATTCCTCCATAGCAGCACTGCCCTTCTGTTCTAGGGCTTTGCCTTCTTCCATCCATGCCGTGCGCTGCTGTTCATAGCTGTACAACTTGGCTAATTCTACATTATTACTACCCAACTCTCCCCGTAATGTAGTATACGCTTCTTCTATAGCTTTCATCGACGCTTCGTCATGAGGTACCCCTAACCCATATTCACGATTAAGTGATTCTTGTTGTTCTTCTCTGCGTCGCAGCTGACTTTCAGCATCCTTGCATCGTAACCGGTAACGATAACTACCATAATAACCATAGCCACCGATAATCATTCCGAGAACGATTAATCCCCAACCTATATATGTAAAGGGAGTTATCGGACCAATCGCTACTATTCCTATCCCAACGAGAACAGCCACTGCCGCACCGGCATACCACCCCTTTATTGATGGTGCTTGGCGCTTCACAGCATCTAATGCTGCCATAGCTTCATTTCGTTTTTCATAGGCTTCTTTTACCAGAGTCGTCCCTTGTTTGATACGTTCTAATTGATGCTCTTCCTTTTGCATCTGTACCTGCAATGTAGCATCCGCAGGAGCTACCGGCTCACGTCGTTGCCAACTCATATACGCCTCACGGGCACTACGTAACTTTTGCGCAATCATTTCACCGCGTCGCCAATCTATCTCTGCCGGCATCTCTTCGTCAGTACGCCATGCCGTATGCAGCTTGCGCGATAACTCCAGTTGCTCCCTAACCTTAGTTAAATAACGCTCCCCTTCGGCACATTCCTTTTGAAGCTGTGTCCACTTAGACACTTCCTGCATCAGGTCTTCTATTTCCTGTCCGTAAATACCGATAGCATCATCGGGAGCAAAATTATCCGGCACCAAACCTTCTTCCTTACCACGCCAAATACGCATATGCTCACGGCACTGGTCTATTTCCTGTTGCAAAGCCATGAAAGCATCTCGTTCTAATTCGGTAGTATCCGTCAAAACATTGATTTTTGCTTTTGCCTCTTCCGCACGCTTATAAACATCCCATGCTCTAAGCACCAATTCAATGCTGGACGCATACTCACGCCATTCCTCTATGCGCTCACGCAACTCTTTCTCTGTTACCGCCGTCCCCTCTAATTGTTGCTGCAATTTTGTATATGTTTCTTCATGCTTTCCCAACTCTTTCAGTCGCGTGTCCAACTGTGCCAATTCATCCATGAGCACATTAATGCGCCGCTTACCATTAGAAGAAGCTACCAATAAATCAGCTGCTGCTTTATCAATATCCTTAACAGCTCGACTGAATTGTTCACCGCCTTCACCGCCAAAGAAACGAATGCGTACATCCACTTCATTTAGAATATCCGCCCCTTGCAAATCTTCCAGGGTAATCGCAAAAATTCGATCGTACGTTTTCTTATCGAGCCCGTGCCACCATAACTGTGACGGTTCCTCTGTCAATGTTTCACCGCCCAATGGATAAAAATCTAATTTTTTATGGCGTCGACCGATATGATAACTCTTATCTTTGTGAGTAACCGTGACATGACCCGTTCCTTCCTTATAGGTCTTACCTCGCTTACCAAAAATAAATGATCGCACCGCTTCCAGTAACGATGTCTTACCACTTTCATTAGGTCCGTAAATAAGCTGTACACCATCTGTTTTCGGTGTAAACGACCAGTCGCGATACGGACCGAATTCTTTTATATATACTTCATCAATCTTCATAGGAATCTCCCAACAACCGCAATGCACCTTCTGTTTCGGCACGTCGTAGTGCTCGTCGCACCAATTCCGGGGTCAACATATGGCGATACAAACCTAATCGTTTTGTTTCCGGTCTGGCTAATACTGTATCGCGCAACTTTATTATGCTTTCATCGCTACCATCAGCTACTGCCGCATCATAGGCCGCCAAATAATCGCCCACCATATCATGTAACTGGCGTCGTTCGGCTAAATCAATTTCCGGCCATGTTTCATCTATTATGCGATACGGCAGAATAAAATGAATACGATGTGCTTCTTCATCACGAGCTGCTTCCATCCACATCTGCCTAGTAGACTCATCCGCAGCGGCACGATGCAGCGGCCCCGATCCGGTAAGCACAATCTCCTGCAACACCGGTTTTTTTCCTTTTCTGAGCATTTCCTTCTTATGCCGAATCATTTCTTCCAACTCTGCCGATGTACGCAGCCCCGTAATATCAATATGGCTTTTAGCAAAACGAATGGCACCGGTTTCTCTAAAATCAAGCAACACACGGCCATTACCACCAACCGTCACTAAATAACACCCTTTGGGACCAACTTCCTTGCCATGCAGCCCTTGCGTATTACCGGCATACACCACATAAGGTACTTCATGTAATACTTGCCGTTTATGAATATGTCCAAACGCCCAATAATTAATCGGTGAACGCAGCAAAGTATCCATAGAACAAGGTGCCGTAGTCACATGATTCGGTTGACTGCCGACGGTGCCATGAATGAGAGCGATAGAAAATACATCGTCCGCGCGCACTTTGATTTGTGATGCCAGGTCCACATCACTATTTTTTCGGCTAATACTCATACCGTAAATACCGGCTACTTCACGACCTTGCACGATGAGACTGCGTCTCTCCGGTTCATTTGCCGAAAAAATATGTACATTCGTTGGCAGATTAACATGTGCTTGCCAGCTTTCTGCCGGATCGTGATTACCTTGCACCATAAATACCGGAATGTGTGCCTCCTGTAAGCGCTCACATTCCCGAGCAAACCGTACCTGTGCTTCCAAATTATGGTCATCACTATTGTATACGTCGCCGGTAATAAGAAGCGCATCCACTTGTTCATCCAGCGCCAACTGCACCACACCTTCAAAAGCCCGGTATGTAGCATATCGCACAGCCTCATCCGCTTGTCGTCCCAGCGTCTTTAAATATCCAAACGGAGCCCCCAAATGAAGATCCCCGCATTGTATAAATCGAAATGGTATAGTCATGATAACATCCTTCTAAATTCCCTTCCACGCCGCTGCCAATCGCATAACGGCTTTTTCCAACTGTTGTGTCGGTATGGCACTAAATGACAATAAATAACTAACTCCATCAACAGTACGATCCTCTTTAACCGCTAACCCGGCAGCAAGAGCCCGTTGTGTAACGAGTGATTTCGGCAATACCGTATGAACTGTTACCCCGATATAAACGCCGCCTTCCGGTGCTGTTACAATAATACTGTCGCCTAGATACGTCATCAACAGCTTTGCCATATACCGACTTTTTTCCGCATAGTGTTTTCGTAAACGCCGAATCTGCTTACTCCACTCACCGGCTTCGATATATCGCGCCCATACGAGCTGTTCCATTACCCCCGCACTCTGCCGATACCTCTCCTTACCTTTAATAAAATCATCCATCAAGTCTTGTGGCAATACCATATAGCTCAATCGAATGGATGGAGGTAACACTTTTGATGGCGTGCCTATGTAAATAACACGCTCTTCCTTATCCAGGCCCTGTAAGGAAGCCATCGGCCTTCCATAATACCGCAACTCGCTATCATAATCATCCTCTATAATGTATGCCTTCGATAAAGATGCCCAACGCAACAACTCTTTACGACGTGCTACCGACATAACACGTCCTCGGCTATCACCATGCGATGGAGTACAATAAAATACTTCAATCCGTTCATCCACTAACCGTTGCACTAAATCTTCACTATCCTGCGATACGGTAATCACTGAAAAGCCGCAGTCTTCAAACACGCCAATGATAACATTGTACAAGCTACTGTCCACAGCTATGCGTCGAAGACCTCGCCGACGTAACAGAGAGGCCGTCACAGCTACCGATGACTGCGTACCACTGCCGATAATAATTCGATCAGCTGTCGATTGCACACCACGAGCCCCTTGTAAATAAGTAGCCAAATTTTCTCGCAATACACTCTCACCTTGACTATCACCATAACCCATGAGTCGTTCCGGTTCACGCAATACGTAACCTATATACCGTTTCCAACGCGTATAATCAAATCCCTCCGGATCCATAGCCCCGGTAGCAAAATTGTAATATACAACAGGTTTCATACGCTCCATTGCCTGTGCACTCACATGATTATCTTCTTCAGCACCAACACGCTTACTCTTCTCAGTAGGTAGTAATGTTGACGTTACCTCCTCATAATAAGGTAAATCCAATACCTCATAAGGTGAACGGTTATGCGCACGAATATATCCTTCCGCTGCTAATTGTACATAGGCTTGCTCTACCGTTATTTTGCTGACACCATTTTCTGCGGCCAACGCTCTAACCGAGGGCAAGCGAGTCCCCGCCACAAAATGGCCTCCTTCGATAGCTTCCTTTATATATCTATATATTTGTTCATATAATGGCTCTGCCGACTCTCGATCCAATGCCAGCATCTTCGTCACCTCTTTTGTTCTTGTATCATTGAACAACCGCGGCCTTTATTGACCTTTTCATTGACTTCTATTGTATCACACCTCCCTAATTTATAATATCTGTCCCCATCAGAAATTATATTTTATACTCTTTACTTTTATAACCATCTATCTTTTATAACCATCTATAGTATCTATCCTATCATTTAACAGAAATAAAATTTTATATCAAAAATTCTGGTTCACTGATATGCTACCCTCTTTATTATTGTTAACTTTCATTTAACTTTCAGTTGACTATGAAAACAAGGGCGTTTATAATAAAGCCAACGGCAGAATTCATGCCATATAGGAATTAGAGGTAGAGGTGTAAGTATGACAACTGTAACAAATCAGACAACCGACAATCTTTCCGGCTACGAACGGATTATCGCCTACGCACAAAAGGTATTGGACGGTGGCGAAATCACTCGTAAAGAGGCGGAAGAATTAATTCATACATCTGACGAAGATACCATGATTTTATTAGCTATGGCCGACAAGATTCGTCAAAAATTTAACGGCAACGAAGTTGACCTGTGCGCCATTGTCAATGCACGCTCCGGCAAATGCCCGGAAAACTGTAAGTTCTGTGCACAGTCTGCCCACCATGACACAGGGGTAACCGTATATCCCTTCATGGATGAAGAAGACATTGTCGCTGCTGCGAAAAAAGCAAAGGAAGCCGGTGCTATCCGTTTCTCTATCGTAACCAGCGGTCGCAATACAAGTAATCCAAAAGAATTTGAACAAATCCTCAGCGCCTTAAAGCGTATCCGCAAAGAAACCGGATTGGAAATTTGTTGCTCCCTCGGTCTCCTCACGTATGAGCAAGCCGTGCAACTTAAAGAAATTGGTGTTACCCGTTATCATTCCAATATTGAAACCGCACCGAGCCATTTCCCGGATATTTGTACAACTCATGAATATAAGGATAAAATGAGTACCATTGCCAATGCGCAAAAAGCCGGTATCCGCGTGTGCTCCGGTGGTATTTTCGGTTTAAACGAAACCTTAGAGCAACGTGTAGAAATGGCATTTGAACTAAAACGTCTCGGTATTGATTCCGTGCCACTTAACATTTTAAATCCGATTAAGAATACGCCGTTTGAACATAACAAGCCTTTGGCTCCCTTGGAAATTCTCCGTACATTTGCGGTATTCCGTTTCATTTTGCCAAATGCTCAGATTCGTACTGCCGGTGGTCGCGAAGTAAACCTCCGCGATTTACAGGCCTTAGCTCTTACCGGTGGCTTGAACGGCATCATGGTCGGTGGCTATTTGACAACCGGAGGCCGTTCCCCGTTGGAAGATCTTCGTATGCTGGACGATCTTCGTTTATCTCGCACAGCACCGCAGGTATAAAACAATACATTACATTTAAATGCACTAGTGATAAACATACTCCTATGCTTGTCCTCTAGTATGTATTACACAACTTCGCGGCTATATTAGCCATTTACTATAATTGTTTGAATGCTCTTTCCCCGTCTATGCGATGCGTAGACGGGGAACCCCTTTTATGGAGCAATTTTTAAAAGTATATATTGCATAATGTTAATTATGATAAAAGGACCGATAGCCTTTGATAGCATCGGTCCTTTCATTATGTCTTTATTCTCTTGTTACCTCATATATTAATCGCTGACATTATCAACCCTATAGTCATTATAAGATAGAACGGTAAATCGTCTTAATATCCTCTACAGATGTATCTCTCGGATTACCCGGAGTACATACATCTGCAAAAGCAGATTGCGCCAAAAATTCAATGTCGTCTTCTTTTACGCCGGCCTCAGCCAAACTCTTAGGAATCTCTACATCATCTGCCAGCTTCTGAATAGCTTCAATGGCTGCTTCACGGTATTCTGCTTCGCTCATAGTATCTACACCATCTACTCCCATAGCCCGAGCGATTTCACGATATTTACTTCCTGTTGCGGGCGCATTATATTGTAATACCGCGGTAAGCATCATTGCACATGCCTTACCATGAGGAATATCATATACAGCACTCAAAGGATGTGCCATCGAGTGAACAATACCAAGGCCTACATTGGAAAAGCCCATTCCTGCAATGTATTGTCCCAATGCCATTTCTTCGCGAGCCTTAGGGTCGCCTGCCACGGCCGCACGCAAAGAACGTCCAATAATTTCGATGGCCTTTAAATGCATCATATCTGTCATTTCCCAGGCACCCTTCGTAATATAACCCTCTATCGCATGTACCAAAGCATCCATCCCGGTAGACGCACATAATCCCTTTGGCATCCCCATAGACATATCCGGATCAACAATCGCCACTATCGGAATATCATGAGGGTCTGCGCAAACAAATTTGCGCTGCTTTTCCTCATCAGTAATAACATAATTAATAGTTACTTCTGCCGCTGTTCCCGATGTTGTCGTCACAGCAATAATAGGCAGACATTTATGCTTTGTATTGGCAACCCCTTCAAGACTTCTTACATCTTCGAATTCAGGGTTAGTCATAATAATAGCGATTGCTTTGCTTGTATCAATAGTACTGCCGCCGCCAATAGCTACGATACAATCCGCCGCTGCTTTTTTACAAGCAGCTACTCCGTCCTGTACATTTTTTACTGTCGGATTTGGCTTTAACTCATCGAAAATTTCATAGTCAACCTTAGCTTCCTCCAATAACTTCGTTACTTTCGTAGCTACACCAAATCGGATTAGGTCTTTATCAGTAGTCACCAGCACCTTTTTCAGATTATTTGCCTTTAGCTCATCTACAATTTTATTAATCGCACCAAATCCAAAATATGATGTTTCATTTAAAATCATACGATTAACCATGATATAACCCCTCCATTACAATAATAATTTCTTCTATGCCTTCCGCCATAACTCATTAGCCATACTTGACAATGCTTCTTTCTGTTTGTCCGTTAATGGTTTTATCGGTACACGGCAATATTCTTGCACCGGCAACCCCATTTCCTTGAGAGCCCATTTCATAACCGGATTAAACGGGGTGTGTACTTCATATAAAGCAAAATATTTATCTATACTACGTTGTAGCCGTGTAAGTTCCGAAATATTTTCAGATGCCAAAGAACGAATAATGTCTGCACAAATATCCGGTCTAATATTAGATATAGCCCCGATACAGCCATCGCCTCCGGAAATAACCGAAGGAATACAATTATTATCATAGCCGGTGTACACCTGGAAGTCTGGGAATCTAGGTTTTAAAAATTGAATATATCGCTGTGTATGGCGCAACACCGGATTTGTATCCTTCACACCTACCAAATTATCATGTGCTTCTCGAAGCTTTAACAACGTTTCTGCCGATACATCATAACCTGTTCTATCAGAGTAATTATATAAATATACCGGTCCTTTTACAGCCTGTAAAATTTCATCATAATAAGCATATACATCATCCTCATTACAAGCACTGTAATAAGGTCCCACAACAATGACTGCATCAGCTCCAGCTTGTAATGCTTCGTTCGACAAACTAATTGTTTCCGATTTAGCCATTCTACCCGTACCGGCAATAACAACACCACGATTGCCTATATATTTTACCGCATCTAAAATAAATGTACGGATTTCATCATAAGTGAAAGCGTAAAACTCACCAGCGCTACCGCCTACTAGAATCCCATCAATACCGGCTTGTAACACGCGATCATAAAAAGCATGCATCTCCTCATAATTCACGGACCCATCCTCATTCATAGAAGTTAATATAGGACAAATATACTTAGCCTTCATTAGCTACCACCCCTTCTACTATCGACACATTGCTAAAAACTATATGTCTAACTTATCTCATAATTTAGATTATTTTTTCTTGTTTAAATCGTAGACCATATCCATATCTGCCCACCATTCATGCTTGTAGGCTCCTTCAATACGAGTTTGACATGGATCTGTTTCCTTCCACCATCTCTGTGTCTCCGGATCTTCTGCCATTTTTGCCATATCGTATTCAAAATCATCACCTGTATATTCCATAATTGAAAAGAGTAAATCATCTCTATTAAAAATCTGATATTTTGTAATACCACAAGCACGAATCATCTTATTAACCCCCGAAAAGGGATCGGCATGAAGTTTTTTATAATATTCTGCTTTTTCCGGCCGTAGTTTAATAACAGATGCAAAAATTTGCGGTTTATTCAACTTATATAACTTCTTAGCATTTTTTGAGAAAATATCTGGATTATCTTCAAAGTATTCTCTTACAGCTCGTAAATGTTCATCAAACGTGGCGTACTGCTCTACTACCGGATAATTGGAAGCATACAATAATTTATTAGGTTCGAAAGTACCGCTTATAAAATCCAACAGATTTTTTACGAATTTAGGATCTGAAGTTGGAAATCCCGATACTTTGCAGTAAACATTAGGCAAGGCTGCTAATTTTGTCATAGCCCGCTTATATTCTTCTGATAAAGTCTCTACATTACCACAGTGATTAATTACTATTTTGGCTTCTGGTGCTCGTGATGCAGCTTTCCACATATCTTCCAATTCATCAGGTCGATTGCAACTTTCAAAAAGCAAGTCTTGTGCTGCTAAAACCTCTAAACCTTCGATAAAACTAGTTTCCAAACAACGTCCTCTAGCCGATGAATCAATATGCAAGGGTTCCCTCACTCCGACAATCCCTATGGGTAGACGCATATGTCCACAAAGATGACGGGCTCGCATAACCTTTGCTAGTATTTTAGGGCTATTCAGATTAAATATATAATCATCCTCTTTAATCGCATCGTCACAGTCCACTTCAACATAAATGCCACCTAAGAAATTTAAATCATGCGGGCCATACGCTTTTATTACATCATCAATAGAAAAGCTACGCTTAATTACGCCTTCGCAAGAGTTAAGCCAAGGAAGATTCAGTACATCTAAATTCCAAATGTGAATGTGAGAATCGACAACTTCAAGCATGTATATGCCTCCTTATTTTTCAATCGGTTTTGAACCATTAAGCCCATACCATGCAACATAGAGGAAACATGGCAGCAATAACAAGTATCCTGCACCAGTTCCCCACATATCAGCTACATGCCCCATAAAGAACGGCATAAATGCTCCGCCAACAATACTCATAATTAACAAACTAGATGCTTTTTTTACATAACCATCCGGAATGCGTACAACTGACAAGGCAAAAATTGTAGGGAAACTAATAGACATAAAGAAGAAGGAAAGCCATAAAACTATAACGGCCGGTAGACCATGAACAAACTGTAATACAATCATCAACACCGCATTAATAATAGAGTATACCGCCAAGATTGTATTACTTTTTACTTTTTTCATAACCGGTGTTGTCACTACACGCCCCAATAAAAATGCTACTAATGCAATACTAAAGAAATATGCAGCTTGACTATCCTGTAACCCCTGCCAATGTTCAACACTATAATTAATAAAGAAAGCACCGGCACCAACTTGCGCTGCAATATACAAAAATTGTGCTAAAACGCCTAACTTGAAATGACGATATCCCAAAAGAGCACTATAGCTTCCAGAGTCAGAGTCCTCTTCTGCATCATTACCAGTTACTGCAGCTCCCTCCGGCATTCGACTAATCACAAAAAGAAGTAGAACTGCGGCTACGACAACAGCAATGCCAACATAAACCATCTGTACATTAGCCATATTTTGTTCAATGTCCCCATGGGATAAAGAAAGGAAGAGAGCTCCGCCTACGATAGGGCCTAAGAATTGTCCAACGCCATTAAAACTCTGTGCCATATTTATTCTAAATGCTGCATCTTCATCTTTGCCAAGTTTAGTTATATATGGGTTCGCATTTGTTTCTAAGCTTCCCAATCCACATGCAATAATGAAAAAAGCAAGTAAGAATAAGCTAAAACTTTGTGCATTACTAGCAGGTACAATAAGGAGCGCACCTATAGCATACAGTGCCAGACCCATAATAATACCGCCCTTATAGCCGAATCGTGTAGCCACCAAAGAAGCCGGTATAGCAATTACAAAGTATCCACCGAAATATGCGGCTTGCAATAAACCTGATACAGCTTTAGTAATTCCCAAGTGATTCTGGAAATTTTTATTCATAACGTCTAGCAAACCATAGCTAAACCCCCAAAGGAAGAATAACGAAGTCACTAGCCAAAACGCAATTTTTATATTGCGACTGCTCACTATCGATGTAGTCGTATGTTTTGTTTGCATAGCATGTCCCTCCACTGTTTTTGTAGCCATTCCGGCCACCTCCTAATCTAGCGCACGATCCAAATGAACATAACCACCATCAACAAATATCCATTGTCCCGTTGTATGTGAAGACTTCGGGGACAATACAAATACTGCTGCGTCACCGATTTCATCAACAGTAGTAAAGCGATGCTCGAAAGGAATCTTATCGGTAATTACCTTTTTTCTTGCCTCTGGATCATCAAAGGTCTTAATCCAATTTGCGTAAAGCGGAGTCCAGCATTCGCTAACGACAATAGCATTACTTCGTACACCATCTTTAATAAGCGCCGCAGCCCATTCTCTAGTCAATCCTAAAATAGCACCCTTTGCCGCTGCATACGCACTAGTTTTACCCTGGCCTGTCAGCGCTGTCTTAGAGGAAATATTCAATATAGATCCTTTGGATGCTTTCAAATATTTAACAGCAGCATGAACTAACTCGTAATAATGCGTTAAATTACCATGCAAACTTTTTTCAAATTCTTGCCAACTAGTCGTTTCTAATGCCTTATTATCATTAGCTCCTGCATTATTAACTACACCATAGATACCGCCATAGCGTTTAGCGACGTCATCTACAATACCTTGTATTTTTTCTGTTTCATTTAGGTCAATTTGAATAAATTCATAATTCGTAGTAATTGCTTCTATATTCTTTTTAAATTCCTCAGTAATAGCCGAGCGTGAAAGGATAATTGGTATTGCTCCCTCCCGAGCCAGCGATAAGGAAATACCGCTACCAATACCTTTACCACCACCGCTAATTAATACCACTTTGCCATTTAATTGTAAATCCATAACTACACGCCTCCTAATCTACACATTAGCCACATCACTCGACCAATATTCACCATATTTTCAATATAAAATTACACTGTTGTGGCCAGCCGCCAAATGGAAAAATCATTCTGCTCATTTAATTCTGCTTTGGTTTGTTTTCCATTGGCTACAGCTATGATTTCTTCTACAACTTCTTTGCCAACTTCTTCAATTGTTTTACCTTCATCAATAATGCCTCCAGCATTAAGATCAATACAATCTGCCATATTTTCAAATGTAAATGTATTTGATGAAAGCTTTATCGTCGGTGTCACAGGACTTCCCGTCGGTGTACCTCGACCAGTTGTAAATACACAAATATTACAACCACCCGCAACCATGCCGCTTAGCTGCTCAATATCATTTCCTGGAGTATTCATAAAAGTTAATCCCTTGTCCGTAATCGGGGCTGCATACGGTTTAACAGCTACAACCGGCGAATTCCCCGCCTTATAAATACAGCCTAAAGATTTTTCTTCAATACTACTCAGTCCACCTTCAATATTACCGGGACTAGGATTAGCTCCACGAATATCCGCATGAGAATCTATAACAGTCTGTTCATATCCTGTAATTGTATCTACAATTGCTTTACTTACATCATCGTTAATACCTCGCTGTGCCAAAATATGTTCAGCACCGATGAGTTCTGTCGTTTCAGCCAAAATCACTGAACCACCTTGAGTAACAACAATATCAGAGGCTACTCCCAACGACGGATTTGCAGTCAATCCTGAGAAGCTATCGCTGCCACCGCATTCTGTCCCCAGCACAACATCTGCCAAGGTCCCCGGAACTCGGCTTTCTTGCATAGCCTCTTCTAACATTTCTTTAGCAAGCTTAACTCCTTTTTCAACAGCTGCTGCCGTACCGCCTTCACCTTGAATTGTCAAAAATTCTACCTTCTTATAAGGGGCTCGAATTTTAATCTCTTCTGCAGTATCTTTCGCTTGGATAACTTCACAGCCCAAACCAACAAGTATAACACCATATACATTGGGATTAGTGGCAGTACCTACTAATACATCCATGGTTTGTCTAGCATCATACGATAATTCACTACATCCATGTTGGTGTGTCACATATACAGCCTTTGTATCTTCCCGATGTGGTGCGTCCGTCCACGCAATAGAATTTGCAATTCGTTCTACTACTTTATTAGCACAGTGTACTGTAGGTAAAATCAATACATGATTCCGAAATCCGAAGCTACCATCGCCACGTCTATAACCTGTAAGTGCATATGTCGTATCTACACCAATTACACTTCTATCTCTGTGAACATCTTGCTTGATATGACGAACCATATTGTCTACGTCACCGCGTCCACGTTCACCTTCTATATTATGAACATGCACCCATTGCCCAGCTTTAATGTCTACACTAGCAATACCAATATGAGAGTCATATTTTATAATCGGTTCTCCTTTAGCAATCGGTTCTGTTGCAAATTTATGTCCTTTAGGTATTTCCTCCTCAATCGTTATTCCCATCACTATCTCACCTGGAATAAGCTTTTCAACTGCAGTGGCCACATTATCGTTGTGACCTACATGAACTGCTTTCATAGTAAATCCTCCTTACTATAAATTTATGCTCACTATACTCTTCTATAATTAATTTACGTAAAAATATATGTTTTTCGTATTTTCGTAACATCTACAGGTATATAGTACTGTTGTATTCCGAAAAAATCAATCAATTATGTATATACGTAATATCTTTTAAGCATATACCCACTGATTCCTCTATAGTATTTTCTCAAAAAGCATATTATTACGTATATTCGTACATTTGACGTTATCCCCTTACATAGTGTATTTTAGAAGTATATAAAAGGAGTGATGCATATGAATATGACCCTATCAGCAACACAGCATAAACCAACGCTTCGAGTTATAAAATTATTGGAAGCTGTTGCCAGTACCTCACGTGGAGCTACCCTTTCAGAAATCGCTGAAATTATGGAATGTCCGCGTAGCACATTGACCCCTATCCTAAAAACATTAGTAGACTGTAGATATCTTGTTTGTGATAATGAAACATTGCGTTACTCTATAGGACGCCAAGCATATATTATTGGCAATACATATCAATATACCGGCGATGTTTTGGATTTAATTCGTGATCAAATGGAAGTAATGGCTTCACTCTGCAATGAAAATGTGCATCTTGGTGTACTTGAAGGTGATAGTATTATATATTTACAAAAAGTTACTGGTTCAAAACCGTTACGTCTAATTTCCGCTGTTGGTAAACATCTTCCTGCCTATGCCACTGCACTTGGTAAATCTTTATTATATGACCACACACTTAAAGAACTTCATATATTATTCCCTCCACTCCTACCTGCTATTACCGATAAAACATTAGCTACTGTAGATGATTTATATAAAAACATCCATAAAGATAACAACGATGAATTCACCTACGAAGAAGAAGAAATCACCAAATATGCTCGATGTATTGCCAAACCATTACGTATGAATGGAAAAATTGTGGCTGCCTTAAGCATTAGCTTTATCGTCTTCGACGGTACCGCGGAGCACGTAGAAAAAATAAAGCAAATTCTCCGTCGATTTGGAACCATCATTGAAAAACTTATTGCAGCCAAAGGTGCTCCCTATTAATTTATTACCACTTATTCTTTTTTCTTATCGATATATAAAAAAACTCCCACCAGGACATTAGCTGAACCTAATCTCCTGATGGGAGTTTTTCGCATATATTCTACTGTACTCTATTACATATTACACCATATATTTACATGGCATATTCTTCACAGGTACTATAATTTTTATTTAAATACTTCTTCCAATACGATGGTCTGATTACGGTTAGGACCTACAGATACAATGCCCAGTTTAACACCGGTTACTTCCGCAATACGTTCTACATAACGGCGTGCTGCTTCCGGCAATTCTTCATACGTACGAATTCCGCTGATATCTGTCTGCCATCCCGGTAAGGTTTCATATACCGGTTCACAAGCTTCCAATTCCTTAAGACTGGCCGGGAACCCTTTAACTTCTTGACCATTCTTCGTATAACCGACACAGATTTTAACTTCCGGCAACTGATCTAAGATATCTAGGCGCGTGATAGCCAAATAATCAAGACTATTCAAATCGGCTGCATAGCTTACTACCTTCAAATCAAGCCAGCCGGTACGACGCGGACGTCCCGTTACGGTACCGAACTCATGACCAGTTTCACGGAGATAATCACCGGTTTTATCCAATAATTCAGATGGGAACGGACCTGCGCCTACGCGAGTAGAATACGCTTTTACAACGCCTACAATATTATTTAAATAATTAGGTCCTACACCGGAACCTACGGAGGCACCACCGGCCACCGGATGTGAACTGGTTACAAATGGATAGGTACCGTGGTCAAGATCAAGCATAGTAGCCTGTGCGCCTTCAAACAATACCTTTTTACCACTTTTTACGGCATCCACTACAGTGAAGTTAGTATCAGTTACATACGGACGTAACTTTTCAGCATAGCCCAAGTAGTCCTTTAAAATGGTGTCATAATCAACAGGATCTACGCCATACACTGCTGTTAGCATCTTGTTCTTTACTTTCACATTATAAGCTAACTTTTCCTTAAATACGTCTTCATCCATTAAATCACAAATACGGATGCCTACGCGATTTACTTTATCCGCATAGCAAGGGCCAATCCCGTTCTTTGTCGTACCGATCTTAAGATCTCCCTTGGACAATTCTTCTGCTTCATCAAGACGATTATGATATGGCAAAATTACATGAGCACGGTCGGAAATCTGAAGAGACTTAGCACTTTTTCCTTCCTTTTCCAGATTGGCGATTTCACCTAACAACACCTTCGGATCTACCACAACACCGGAACCAATAACATTTGTTTTACCATCATATAAAATACCGCTTGGAAGCAAGCGCAATGCGAATGCTTTATCATCAACCACAACGGTGTGACCTGCATTATTACCACCTTGACTGCGAACAACAAACTCTGCCTGTTCTGCTAAATAGTCAACGATTTTACCTTTACCTTCATCACCCCACTGGGTGCCGATTACCATACTGGTTGCCATACGTTTAACCCTCCATTTCACGCAGTCCTTACCATACTGCCGTGCTTTTACACTTCATTATAACACATTTATATCATTCTCGACATCTGATTATTAATCGCTTATCACGGATTCTTCTAAGTCTATTGCTGCGCACTTTCTGATTAACTCTTCCGAAACACCCTATCTATTTTTTCGTTATATTATCCAGCGCTCTCTAACACTCTGACGTATTTGCCTCTAACTACTCAGGACTCCTATAAATATCATTATTATATTTTCTGAATACTCCTGTTTTCATAGCTATTTTTATAAGTAAGTGCTATGATGTACGTAGTTGTATACTTGAGGCGTACAAGCTGTTATAAAAAAGGAGATGTATACTATGGACTTGTATGTAGGCCTTCAAATCATCATTGTATTGGTCGCTATCTTTCTTGGTGTCCGCCTTGGCGGCATGGGGATTGGCTATGCCGGCGGTCTCGGTGTTGTCTTCCTCACGTTGGGCATGGGCATGAACCCAGGACAAATTCCTTGGGATGTTATCCTCATCATTATGTCGGCCATTGCCGCTATCTGTGCATTACAACTGGCCGGTGGCTTAGGCTATCTCGTCGGCGTAGCAGAACGAATTTTGCGCAGCAATCCTAAGCATATTAATTATTTAGCACCAACAGTTACTTATGTACTGACTCTATTGGCGGGAACCGGTCATACAGCCTTTTCTATGATTCCGGTTATTGTCGAAGTATCTAAAAGTGAAAACATCAAACCGTCCGTCCCATTATCTATTGCCGTTGTTGCTAGCCAAATTGGCATTACCGCCAGTCCGGTCAGTGCAGCTGTTATTGCAATGAGCGGTTTCTTGGAACCCTATGGTGTATCCTATCCGATGCTTCTTGCGATTTGTATTCCTACCACCTATGCCGCTTGCATGATTACGGCATTCATTATGTCTACCTTCCTATCTACTACTCTTTCCGATGATCCGGTATACCAAGAACGCTTGGCCCACGGCTATGTAATGCCACCGAAATCGAAAAGCGCCTACCAAGAATTGCCGGCAACCGCTAAACGCTCCGTGCTGATTTTTCTTATCGGCATCATCGCCATCGTCGCATATGCAACAGCAATTTCCAATAACCTTGCTTGGATTCATCCGGTCATTCTTGGTCGTAATGATGCTATCGTAGGCTTTATGATGGCTATTGCAACAGCAATTACCTTATTCTGTCACATTGACACGGCTCGTCTTGTAGAAATGAGCACCTTTAAATCCGGCTTATCCGCTTGCGTCTGTGTCTTAGGTGTTGCTTGGTTAGGTGATACCTTTGTAAAAGGGCATATTCCCGAAATAAAAACCTTGGCGACCCAACTGGTATTGGCCTACCCGTTCTTATTGGCGGTAGCCCTTTTCTTTGCCAGCATGCTTCTCTACTCACAGGCAGCGACTACACAAGCTTTGATTCCAACAGTAATCTTAGCTATGGGCATTACTGCTAACGACACTTCGGGACTGACTATCATCATCGCATCCTTCTCCGCTGTATCCGCGTTATTTGTCCTGCCGACATACCCGACTTTGCTTGGAGCAGTACAGATGGATGATACCGGTAGCACACGAATCGGAAAATATATTTTTAATCATCCATTCTTCTTTCCCGGTGTAGTAACAATCGTAATCGCCGTAGCCTTAGGATTCGTCGTAGCACCGATGCTATTGCCGTAATAAATGTTTCTAGATATCCTTGCAAAGCACAAACGCATGCGAATATATCTAAGCGCATCATTACATATTTGCTGGTTGTATTTATTGATTGCATATCTATTGATTGCGTATCTATTGATTACGTATCTATTGGATATGTATCTATCGGTTACGTATCTGTTGATTACATGTCTAACCTTGCAAGCAATTATCCCATGACATGTAATGCCCCTATCCTAAAAATGTTAATATAAAAAAGGATGACCCTACGGTCATCCTTTTTTATTATCTTACTCACGACTATCAAATGATAATTATAAACCGAAACGCCCCATAATCGTGTCCACATGTTTCAACATAGCGTGAGGATCAAAGCAAGCTTCAATTTCTTCATCGGTTAAATACTTCTTAATATCTTCGTCACTCTTCAAACCGGCTAAGAAGTCCTTGCCTTCCAACCAACGTGCCATAGCATGACGCTGTACCCAACGATATGCATTATCGCGGAATGCTCCTTTATCAACAAGCGCCGTCAACACGCGCTGACTAAAAATAAGCCCACCGGTCAATTCCAAATTCTTCTTCATATTTTCCGGATACACTAATAACTTATCGATTACGCGCGTTATCAAATGAAGCATATAATCCAAAGTAATCGTGCTATCCGGCAAGATTACACGTTCTACAGAACTATGAGAAATATCTCGTTCATGCCAAAGCGCTACATCTTCCAAAGCTGCCTGTGCATTACCGCGCAACACACGAGCCAAACCGCAAATGCGTTCACATGTAATCGGATTACGTTTGTGTGGCATAGCGGAAGAACCCTTCTGTTTCGGACTGAAATATTCTTCTGCTTCACGTACTTCCGTACGTTGTAAATGACGAATTTCCAAAGCAATCTTGTCCAGTGTGCTACCAATGATAGCAATAGTGCTGCACAATTCCGCATGACGATCACGCTGCACTACCTGTGTAGCAATTTTTACCGGTTCGAGACCTAGTTTTTCACATACATATTTTTCAACAAACGGATCGACTACTGAATACGTACCCACCGCTCCAGATAATTTACCTACTGCAACATTTTTCTTAGCATGTTCCAACCGTTCAATATCGCGTTCAATTTCTGCCATCCACAAGCACATCTTAAGACCGAACGTTGTCGGTTCCCCATGAATCCCATGAGTACGACCTACCATCGGTGTATATTTAAATTCCACGGCACGGCGACGAAGTACATCATGGAACTTATGTAAATCTGCTAACAAAATATCGCAGGCTTGCTTCATCATATAACCCAATGCTGTATCTTTTACATCTGTAGAGGTCAATCCAAGATGAATGTATTTCGCTTCTTCGCCTACGTGTTCACCTACTGCTGTTACGAAGGAGATGATATCATGGTTTGTTTCCTTCTCGATTTCATGAATACGTTCCACTTCAAAATCGGCTTTCTCGCGAATTACCTTAGCCGCTTCCTTAGGAATCACACCTAACTCTGCCTGTGCTTCACAAGCCAAAATTTCTACTTGAAGCATCGTATCGAACTCATTACGTTCACTCCAGATATGCCCCATTTCTTCTCTCGTATATCTTGCGATCATGCCGATTCTCTCCTCCTGTGAAAGACTGTACTTATAATTCCGCTATAATAATAACATAGGACTTATACAGGGTCAATATAAACATCCGAACATTAAAATTAATAAAACTAAAAATCATTCGGATATTATTATCAACTTACTTTTGAACTCTATCGCGAAGTACAACAAAAAGCCCGTTAGGGCTACGAGAACTACTTCATGCTAAATAAGCTTCGTATTCTCTATAAATTCCTAACGGGCTTTTACCGTTTTACATTATATAACTATACACCGATGAAACGGTTTAAAGCGGCAGTACTGGTCATATGACGTTTGGTCATTCCCAATTCAGCCGGGCTGATGCCCAATGCCAAACCAATGAGCTGGCTCATGTGGATAATCGGCATATCTTTGTCGCTCGGTACATACTGTTTTGCTTCCTTCTGGAACATATCAAGCTGCATCTGGCACAGCGGGCACGGCGTTACTACGCAATCAGCGCCTTCTTTTGCTGCATCAGCATTGATGGAGCCGGTCATGCGCATAACAGAATCATGTGCCGGATATACAGCATGGAAACCACAGCAGTCAAGTTTACGAGAGAAGTCAATCGGAGTAGCCCCGATAGCTTTGATTACGTCAGCTAAGCTGGTCGGAATCTGGAAGTCTTCGAAACCTGTTTCTTCCTGCGGACGAAGCAGATGGCAACCATAGTATTCGGCTACGCGAAGACCGCTAAGCGGTTTTACTACTTTTGCCTTCAAATTATTCAAACCATATTCACGGATAAGAATCCACAAGAAGTGAGTAACTTCCGTAGTACCCTTATACTGTAAACCGGCCTGAGCCAAAATATTATTTACGCGTGCTTTTTGCACTTCATCGCGATCCAATTCATTTTTAGCTTCGCGAAGCATAAGCGTACATGTGTTGCACACGGTCATCAAATCAAGCCCCTGTTCTTCAGCCAATGCAATATTGCGCGCATTGGTAGCCAACACTGCCAACGGATCGATATCCTGTACATGGGATGCACCACAGCAGGTCCAGCCATCGAGTTCTTCTATCTGAATACCCAATTTTTTAGCCACGGCTTTCGTAGCAACGTAGTCTTCTTTCGCTGCGCCTTCAAGAACGCAACCCGGGAAAAATGCGTATTTCATTATTTTTCTGCCTCCTCTGCTGCTTTAATAATGGTGCGCACGCCTTGGATACCGGTTACCGGTTTATGAGGCACAATCAATTCTAGCGGATTAATCTTACCATGAGCCCACAGACGCATAGCATAGAGACCCTGTTTTGCAGAATCTACAAGACCATCTGTTTTGAGACTCATCGTTACTTCGTTCAAGCGACCGGTCTTCATGAGGTCTTGCTTGAAGGCTACGGCATGGCGCGTACCCTTGTTGCTGAGGCCTGCGCGTGTAGCTACTGCACGAAGTTCGGAAATATCCTTAGCCGGTTTTAAGTGTTTCGGGCAACGGGAGATACAGTTCATGCAGTGAACGCATTTCCAGAGACCGTTTTCAAAAGCCGGATTAACATGTGCCATCGGAGCATCATCACGGGAATCTTTTACAAAACGGTTAGCTTTGGTATATACATACGGATCGAGGAAGTCTTCGCGACCGGCACTCAATTTATTACATTCGGATGCACAGCAACCGCAAAGAATACATTCAGTGTTAAGTACGAATTTTTTGAAATCGTCCGGAGTCTGACGAGTCGCTGTCGTCTTAGTGTATTCCGGTTTCATGAAAATCCACGGAGCTACCGTCTTAAGACGGTTAACCTTAGCTTCCCAGTTAACCGCAAGGTCACGGATAACATCGAAATTACCAATTGGTGCAATTTCAAATTCATCGCTACCGAAACGTTCAGCCAATTCATCAATCTTGCTTTCGCAAGCGAGCATTGCTTGGCCATTAATCTTTACAGAGCAAGCACCACAAACAGCACTACGGCAAGCAGCAATGAACGTCAAGCTCGGATCAATGGTGTCTTTGATTTTCTGAAGGCCCCAAAGGATAGTACGGTCCGCTTCATAATCGAAGGTATAGGTCTGTACATAGGAGCGGCCTTCGTTATAACGGTGGATATGATACGTAATCTGTCTCATCTTAGTACGTCCTTTCTTTTGGTTCAAAACGTGTAACTACTACATCACTCTGACCTACCTGGTATTCGCCGTCTTCACCAAGGGTAATAAGCGTATGGTTCAGGAAGTTTTTGTCATCACGTTTTGTAAAGTCTTCGCGCAGATGGCTACCGCGGCTTTCCTGACGACGAAGAGCGCCGAGAACTACGGCTTTAGCTACCGTCAAGAGGCTACCGATTTCCACATAGTTTACGAAGGCCATATTGAACGTACGATTTGTATCCCCTACATAGCAGGTCTTGTATTCTTCAATCAACTTATTCAAGGTTTCGAGAGCTTCCTTCATCTTAGATTCTTCACGGAAGATACCTACCTTATTCCACATAGCCAACGCCATTTCATCACGGATTTCGGATACCGGACGACCGGTTGTACGACCCGTAACTTCTTTGAACTTGGCTTCCCAAGCAGTAGCCGCATCATTTAATTCCTTAGCAGCGTCTTTTGCACTGTTGTTTTCTACATAAGCAATAGCACCTTCACCGGCTACTTTACCGAATACAACGGCATCAGCCAAGGAGTTACCACCCAAGCGGTTAGCACCATGGATAGATACACAGGAAGCTTCGCCGGCAGCGAAGAGACCCGGTACTACGGTAGCACAAGTTTTATAATCTTTTACATCGATACCGCCCATGGAGTAATGGCAAGTCGGACGAACCGGAATCGGCTGTACCAACGGATCCGCATGTTCGAAGGTAATTGCCAAGTCACGAATACCATGTAATTTTTCAAGAATCAATTCTCTCGGCAAATGACGAACGTCGGCTACAACGTATGCATCAAGACCGGTACCGCCAAAGCCACGACCTTCGGCGATTTCTGTTTCGATAGCTTTTGCTACCACGTCACGCGGAGCCAATTCCATTTTGCTCGGTGCGTATTTAGCCATGAAACGTTCACCTTTATTGTTCAAGAGGTAACCGCCTTCACCACGTACGGCTTCGGACATCAAGATACCGCTCTTACCAAGACCGGTCGGATGGAACTGTACCATTTCAGGGTCTTTCAAAGCACAACCTACACGGAAGCAAGCAGCCATGCCGTCACCTGTGGAAAGGTACGGATTGGACGTACGAGTCCAGAACATACGGCCTGCACCACCGGTAGCAATAACTACTGCTGTAGCAGCGATTTTTTCTACGCGGCCTTCCTTCATGTTCCAAGCAACTACACCACCAACACTACCGTCGGCTACTTTTACGATATCAAGCAAGTACCATTCCTGAAGAAATTGTACATTGTGTTTCAAGCACTGTTCATATAACGTATGTTCAATTACATGACCGGTTTTATCGGCACTGTAGCAAGTACGCGGATAGCTCTGACCACCGAAATTACGCTGAGCAATCTTGTTTTCGTTTGTACGGGAGAACGGAGCACCAAAGTAGTCCAATTCTTTAATCCCTTCCGGACAACGTTTAACAAAGAATTCGATGGCATCTTGGTCACCCAGATAGTCACTACCTTTTACGGTATCGAAGATATGGTCCTCAATCGTATCTTCTTTGGCTACGTTGTTCAACACGCCGTTAATACCGCCCTGAGCCATGGCCGTGGCTGAACGGCTAGGAAAAATTTTTGTAATAAGCGCAACACGCAAACCTTCACGGGAAGCTACTTCCAAGGCTGCACGCTGACCTGCGCCGCCGCTGCCTACTACCAGAACATCAAACTGTTCCATAATGTACCTCCTCACTTCTACCTAATCTTATAGGCAAACCCAAGTAATCCATATACCTTGTACATAACATACATCGTATAATTCAACTTCATTATATACGCTCAATCGCACTTTGTCCAAAGGCCTAAACTCCGCTGTTTTTCAAGTTCGATGCCTATTTTGATAGATTTTTTCATTAAGCATATGTCTGCCTATACACATACACATATGCATCAAAAATATTTCTTCTTACAAAATTTTCAATTGAAAGCAACTAATCCATCAACACAGCCTATTATTACCGTTTTAGATTTTTATTATGCATAATTACCTGTATCAAAATATCAATTTATGCATCATTATAATTCTATTTTAGCAACATTGCTATATTCGAAAATTTCTATATCATGTGATGCTTATTATCAATAAATATTTTTAAATTTTTTTGAGGCTTCGGGCATGATTGTGGGTAAGTAGCCTCTGCCTCGCCCACTGTT
>NZ_CAUGKU010000018.1:0-32960 GCF_959600285.1 Veillonella magna
CTTGATTACAAGGGAAAGCGGCATTTCTTACCCACAGGGATGCCAGAAGAGCCATTTTTTTATTGTTTTTTGTATACATGACGTTGAATCTGTAAAATATTATCGTCCACTTAAAATTTTTTCTTTGTAAACCATACGATTTACAGTGCGGCAACATTATGATCATGAAACTGCACACCGTCTTTTTCCAAAATAAACAGACCCCCATAATGAAGCGAACCCCTTTTGTTAGACACAATCTAACAAAAGGGGTTCACTTCACACGAAAGAGGTCCTTCTTATTAAAATATATTCACATAAGATACAATTCACATGCCATGCGCTTGTACGAGATTGGTTCATACAAGTTCCATTATAGCTTATACATTCTTAATTTTTTCTATTGTCTAAGCCTCACTGGTTCTTGTCCTTGCCACTTAGTTTTGTATTCTATCATTAGTCACCCCTTGTTGATTCTAATTAATACGACGCAATTTGCCCATCCGTCCGTTTTTCCGTTGCACCACAAAGAATACCATTCTTATCACGGACAATAATCTGTCCTCGTCCCATATGATACGGATCCGGTTGTACGATAATTTCATGTCCGCGTCTCTGCAAAAGACGAATGATATGATTAGGTGTCTCCTGCTCTACCTCTACTCGTTTACCACCAATCCACTGCCACCGCGGTGCATCCAATGCCTGCTGAGGATTAAGGCCAAAATCAATAAGATTCATCGCTACCTGCACATGTGCCTGTGGTTGCATAAAGCCCCCCATAATCCCAAAAGAAGCTACAGCTTCACCATCTTTAGTAAGGAATGCAGGAATAATCGTATGGTATGGTCGTTTACCGCCGACTAGCGCATTAGGATGGCTTTCATCAAAAGAAAAGTTTTCTGCCCTGTCATTGAAGGAAATTCCCGTTCCCGGTACAACAATGCCCGATCCAAAGCCACGATAGTTACTTTGAATGAAAGAAACCATATTGCCGTCTTTATCAGCCACTGAAAAATAAACTGTCGAACTATACTGCGGATCACCAACCACCGGTTCAATGGCTTCAGTACCGATAAGAGCGCGACGATCTGCAGCGTAACGCTCTGACAACAGCTCTTCTACCGTCACTTTCATATGCGACGGCTCAGCTACATACTCCTTTGTATCCACAAAGCTCAACTTCATCGCTTCGATTTGACGATGCATCGTTTCTACGGTATCTCTCTCCGTAAAATTCCAAGCCTTCAATATATTTAGCGCCATCAACACGGTAATCCCATGACCGTTAGGCGGAAGCTCCCATATATCATAACCGTGATAGTTCACGCTGATAGGCTCAACCCATTCCGGAGTATATGCCGCTAAATCTTCATAACGCAAGAACCCATTATGCTTTTTCATAAAAGCATCTACGGTCTTTGACAATTCGCCACGGTAAAAATCCTCGCCTTTCGTCTCTGCAATCCGCCGCAATGTTCGCGCCAAATCCTTAGAGGCAAATACTTCTCCCGGACGGTAATAACGGCCTTGAGGCAAAAACGTATCGAACCAGCCTTGAAACTCCGGTCGCGCCTTAAATTTAGTATAAATTCCTTCAGCTTCTTCCCATAATCGGCTAATATTCGGTGATACTGGGTACCCTTCCTCCGCATAGCGAATAGCCGGCTCCATAACCGTCATCAAATCCAATGAACCGAATCGTTCGTGCAAAGCCATCCACGCTCCTACGGCGCCGGGTACATTAATCGGCTCTACACCATATGAGGGAATCGTATCATAACCACGCTCTTTCAACGCTTGTATCGATGCCAGCTTAGGAGCCGGACCACTGCCGTTAATCCCATACATCTTCCCCTTGTACCACACAATGGCAAAGCAATCCGAACCGAGGCCGTTTCCCGTCGGCTCTACTACCGGTTGCATAGCCGCTACCGTAATAGCTGCATCAACAGCATTGCCTCCTTTTAGCAGCGTTTGTAATCCCGCCGATGCGGCCGTGGGATTTCCTACGCATACCATGCCATTTTTCGCATAGACTACATTTCGTTTTGACGTATACGGATAATCCTGTGCATCAGAATGTAACATACATCTCTCCTCCTTCACTCTCTACTTTTTGCTTCTAAAGTTACACTCTATTCAATTTACAATACATTCTCTAATATTCCTGCCATAATTACTGACAATGATGTTACCGTAGATAGGCCCCCAACAACAAGCACCAAATGGTATAACTCACACCGGTAACTTTTCCGATGCAAAAGGCAATCCATCCAAAGAAGCCGGTCATAGCCAAGCACATAAATGCAGCAAAATACTTTTTATTTCTATTAACAAACGTCTGCCTTTCGCCCGTAATCGCTTCCTCTTTATGACTAGGATTTATACCGGTGCGCCGGTATTCCTCTAAAAGTAGGCGTACTTCTTTTAAACCGAAAAAGGAAGCAATCGGTGTACCTACAAATTTTTGCACCGCAAAGGTAATTGTCCCCAATGCTGCTGCCAAAGCAAGTCCATGATCCATTGCCGTTTGTGTCATCATCTGCGTAGCCACAATACCTCCGTTAATAACCGGAATCGCTACAATCGTCTCCGGCGGAATAAGTCCTGTCATAAAACTGATTAAAAAGAGCAGCAAACAGAGCATGTTCACTGTTAGTATATTTTTGTTTTATATTGTAACATGAACAAAGCATCTAAATCTATAGACTTAGATATAGATGTAGGTACAATTTATTTCCTTATGTAGTGCTATGCATAGTATATCTATAACTTATCTTCATTTGATTTGCATTGTGGAAAAAATAAAAAATGGATGACATTTCTTTCAATGCCATCCATTTTTCGATAAAAAGCTTTAATTCAACCTTTTATCTATAGTCAAATACTTGTTGAGTGTGAGTAATTGGAACAAGTATGACCAAACACTATTTATGCATTCTGAGCATTTTTTAAAGCATTAATTTCTTGCTGCTGCGCTTCAATTGTTTGCTGTTGGGCAGCCATCTGACGTTGCAATTCAGCTACAGCGGCATAAAGTTGTTGTGTAGAGAAGCTATTTACTTCTGTCTTAGCTGTTTCACTACCAAACTTGAAGCTAATACCCAAATTATAAGCTGCATCACTGCCAAGAGTACTACCTGCACTTACCATAACATTTTTATTCGGGCGATAGAATGCACCAAGAGCTACGCTATTTTCACTCTTGTAACTACCCGTGGCAGCGGCAAAGCTAAACTTGGTTGTTTCATCAAAATCAAGCGGATGTAAACCTGCTAAAGCAGCAGCTCGTGCACCTACCTTCTTAACATCTTTAGATACACTATGGATGCGATTGCTAAGTTCAGTATCAGCAGCTTTACGTTCTTTAGTTTCATTGTCAAGGGCTGCATTACTCTGATCAATACGTTCACTCAAACGAGCATCAGCGGCAGAGCGTGCCCAACTTTCAGCAACAATCTTACTATTTAACTTATTATCTTCTTCTTTGCGCGTAGTTGCTTCGTCTGCTATTTTCTTATCTAATTTTGCATCTCTTATAATACTCTGCGCATTAACTGTTTTTACATTTTCGTTGGTTGTATTAATACTGTGCCGCAAACCTTCATCAGCAGCAATCCGTTTTAATGTTTCACTATTAATCTTACTATTTAACTTCTTATCTTCTAATTCGCGCGTATTTGCTTCGTCTGCTATTTTCTTATCTAATTTTGCATCTCTTACAATACTCTGCGCATTAACTGTTTTTACATTTTCGTTGGTTGTATTAATACTGTGCCGCAAACCTTCATCAGCAGCAATCCGTTTTAATGTTTCACTATTAATCTTACCGTTTAACTTCTTATCTGCTGCTTCACGAGCATCCGCCTCTTTCTTATCGGCAGCTACGCGTGCCCACTTTTCTGCTACATCGGCTGCTTTGCGATCAGACATTTCCTGACCGATTACCCCAGTCAATTTCAAATCCGCAGCATCCCTTTTAACTACTTCTGCATCCACCTTATCTGTCAATTCCGTGTTAGCGTCTTTAAGGGCGTTAATAGCCTCTGCTTGCTTTGTATTTTCTAAAGCAATTTCTCCAACTTGCCCTGTAAGCGTATCTACCTGTCCGGTTACTGTTTGCGCTTTTGCTGTAGCTTCTTCTACATCCTTTTTAGCCTGTGCAAACTTATTACCAATCTCTTCAGCTTTTTCTGCAGCTTTTTGAGCCGTATCTGCACTTACTTCTGCAGCACTTTTTGCTGCTTCTGCTGCACCCTTAGCTGTTTCGGCTCCCTGCTGTGCTACTTCTGCCTTGCCCTGTGCGGCTTCCGCTGCAGCTTGTGCTGTTTCGGCTCCCGCTTGTGCTGCTTCGGCCTTACTCTGTGCAGTTTCTGCTGCTGCCTGAGCAGTTTCAGCTCCCTGCTGTGCTGCTTCGGCTTTGCTCTGTGCAGTTTCTGCTGCACTCTGAGCTGTTTCGGCTCCCGTTTGTGCTGCTTCGGCTGCTGTCTGCGCTGTTTCGGCTCCCTGCTGTGCTGCTTCTGCCTTTCCCTGTGCAGCTTCTGCTGCTGCCTGAGCCGTTTCGGCTCCCTGCTGTGCTGCTTCGGCTTTACTCTGTGCAGTTTCTGCTGCGCTCTGCGCTGTTTCGGCTCCCTGCTGTGCTGCTTCGGCTTTACTCTGTGCAGTTTCTGCTGCGCTCTGCGCTGTTTCGGCTCCCTGCTGCGCTACTTCGGCCTTGCCCTGTGCGGCTTCCGCTGCAGCTTGTGCTGTTTCGGCTCCCTGTTGTGCTACTTCGGCCTTACTCTGTGCAGTTTCTGCTGTTGCCTGAGCCGTTTCAGCTCCCTGCTGTGCTGCTTCGGCCTTACTCTGTGCAGTTTCTGCTGCTGCCTGAGCCGTTTCGGCTCCCTGCTGTGCTACTTCGGCCTTACTCTGTGCTGTTTCTGCTGCTGCCTGAGCCGTTTCAGCTCCCTGCTGTGCTGCTTCGGCCTTACTCTGTGCTGTTTCTGCTGCTGCCTGAGCCGTTTCGGCTCCCTGCTGTGCTGCTTCGGCTTTGCTCTGTGCAGTTTCTGCTGCAGATTGAGCTGTTTCGGCTCCCTGCTGTGCTACTTCTGCCTTATTCTGTGCAGCTTCTGCTGCAGATTGAGCCATTTCAGCTCCCTGCTGTGCCGCTTCCGCACCGGTTTTAGCTTCTTCTGCCCCTTGCTGTGCTGTAGATGCATCATTTACCGTATTCTTTATATCCCTTAATTCACCATCTATACGCGTTACTTTAGCACTGATAATATTTACATCTGTTTGCAGATTCGAAAAATCCTGATCACTCACTGCCGCCATGGCACCACCCACTACAGAAGTTGCCATTACGCTGGATAAAATTAATTTTGTTAATTGCGATTTATTTACTTTCATATTACTCACCCTATCGCTCTATAACCAATACAACATTTTTTGTATAAATAAACAGCTTGCCCCTCTTTAATGAGTTATGCATGTTATAATGGCATCCTTCAAAGCTATAAAATGGCAACACAAAAGGCCGTTATTTACATAACGGCTCGCAATCGTTCTACTTTTATATCTATTTTTAATTACATACAGATTATTTTTATAAGTATACCCCCCCCCCTGAAATTTCATGCATTAAATACGATCGTTTTTCTCTCACTGTTACGTTATTTTGTTCCATTACTGCTTCAACGGGAGCCATCACAACACACCTCCTTCCATTATTTTTTCAAATCTTGCATTCTGCTTATTTAATTAAGTTAATTATACAGAAGATATCTGCCCACTGTCAAACGTATCCTACATCTACTCCCCTAAAGACATGTATATCGTACATCATAAATTGAAAAAATATCTATCTTCTTTTATCCAAGATCAGAAAAGCCCTTAGTCATAGTCAACAATATAGCTATACACAAAGTACAAAAAAGCCGATACCCTTGCCCCTCAACCACTATAACATGGTTTTCAATAACAAAGGTATCGGTTCATCAACTTACTACAAATTGTCTGTTACAGCTATATTAACTTATTCCCATTCAATGGTAGCCGGCGGCTTAGATGTAATATCGTACACAATGCGATTAATGTGCTGTACTTCGTTAATGATTCGACTGGAAATTGTATCCAATACATCATAAGGAATACGCGCCCAATCGGCAGTCATAAAGTCAGTTGTAGTTACACCGCGCAATGCCAAGGTATAGTCATATGTGCGGAAGTCACCCATAACACCTACAGTACGCGTTGTCGTCAACACCGCAAAGTACTGATTAATGCTGCGGTCTAATTTAGCATTGGCAATTTCTTCGCGGAAAATGGCATCTGCATCACGAAGGATATCCAACTTTTCACGCGTAATTTCACCCATAACACGAATAGCCAACCCCGGTCCCGGGAACGGCTGACGCCATACGAGGTAATCCGCTAAACCCAATTCGGCACCTAACTCGCGCACTTCATCTTTAAAAAGATTGCGAAGTGGTTCGATAAGGCCTTTGAAATCAACAACAGCCGGCAAGCCACCTACGTTATGATGACTCTTAATCACCGCCGCATCACCTGCACCGGATTCGATAACGTCCGGATAAATCGTGCCCTGTGCCAAGAAATCAACGGAG
This sequence comes from Veillonella magna, assembly GCF_959600285.1. NCBI lineage: Bacteria > Bacillati > Bacillota > Negativicutes > Veillonellales > Veillonellaceae > Veillonella > Veillonella magna. The sequence goes on from NZ_CAUGKU010000018.1 coordinate 6,588, forward strand.
CCAATCTTACGGCCTTCGTCTTCGAATACACGAATGAATTCTTCACCGATGATTTTACGTTTCTTTTCCGGTTCTTCCACACCGGCCAAGCGACCGAGGAAACGGTCTGCCGCATCAACACGAATGAAGTTCATACCGGAATCTTTAAACGCTGCTTCTACTTCGTCGCCTTCATTCTTACGCATCAAGCCATGGTCAACAAAAATACAAGTCAACTGGCTTCCGATAGCTTTGGAAATAAGGGCTGCCGCTACAGAACTGTCTACACCGCCGGACAAAGCTAACAACACTTTGCCATCACCAACGGTTTTGCGAATATCTTCAATAGCGGTCTTGGCATAGTTAGCCATTGTCCATTCGCCCTTGCAACCGCATACTTCAAAAAGGAAGTTATGAATCATTTCCTTGCCGTGTTCACTGTGAAGCACTTCCGGATGATACTGCATAGCATAAAGCTTGCGCGCCGGATTCTGCATGGCTGCCACCGGGCAGTTATCCGTATGTGCTACGATTTCAAATCCTTCCGGAACCTGTGCTACATAGTCCACATGGCTCATCCAAACAATTTCTTCTTCGGATAATCCCTTAAAAAGCGGAGAGGCCGTGTTTACCTTTGTCGGCGTTTTACCGAACTCGCGAGCCGCAGCCGATTTTACTTCACCACCCAAAGTATGGGCCATAAGCTGCATACCGTAGCAAAGGCCGAGTACGGGAATCCCCATTTCAAATACTTCTTTTTCAATACGCGGCGATCCTTCTTCATATACACTGTTCGGACCACCGGTAAAGATAATACCTGTCGGCTGTAACTCTTTAATTTTTGCCACCGCTTTATTATACGGATACACTTCGCAATACACGTGGTTTTCACGGACGCGACGGGCAATCAGCTGATTATACTGTCCACCAAAGTCAACAACGATAACGAGCTCTTTTTGGTTCATTATATCCTCCCTCAATCGTTCACATATTGTGCTACTGTTTTGCCGAGTCTAGGGCAAGCCGTATATTGTCCTGCCCGGAATAGTCTTCGTCCCTATATTATATCATAGGTTGCTAGCGGTAAACAGTCCCCCTTATATCGAAGTTAACCGTCAGCGGATTCAACATGAATAACGATGTTCTTCTCTACCCCTGCCTATATGTAAACGTGCGCGTTCCGTATGACGGTGCGCCCACACCATCGATTGTCTTCGGGGAAAACTTAAATTTTCTTGCCGCCGCCAACGAAGGCCCTACGGCTCGACTATCGCCTTCGGCACTTACCACATCTACATCGGTAACATTGCCGTTTTCATCAATGTACATCCCCACCACAACAGTAGCATTCAAATGCAATGTCGGTTGATGGGCACGTATTAACTGCGGTGCTACGATAACGGGATCATGCGGCGGTGCAGGAGCCGCTTTATCGCCGATGCCACCGCCGGTACCTTCTCCCGTACCCAATCCATTGCCGTCATTTCCTGTGCTACCCGTTGACGCACCATTGCCGGAACCATCACCGCTTACCGCCGCGGATACACCGGTTTCTGTTGCTGTTGTCGTTGTCGCCGCAGTCTGCGGCGTATATGTTTTTTCCACTTCTTTCACAGGTACTCCATTTTGAATCGCTTTTACTGCCTCCGGTGACAATGGCTTGGGCGGTGCTACCTTTGCCTGCGCAGGCGCTGTCACCTTCGGTCCCTTCGCAGGAGCCGAACCAGCGTCGCTGTCACTGACAATAGCAATGTCCACACCTTTAGAGGCGTCGGTTTCACCGGCAGGAAGCATCATAAAAGTTACCAGTCCCAATACCAGTAACGCATTGATGCCCAGTGAAACCAACCACGGCATGCGCCACGATGTGTACCTATGGGCAAAAGGCTGCCACTCTTTTGTAGGCTCCATGTCCATCACCTACTTACGTTCCGTGGCTACGGCAATTTTAGTAATGTCCATTTGTTTCAGTGTGTCCAGCACTTGTACAAAGGCACCGTATTCCGCTTTTGTATCGGCGCGCAGGATAATCGTAATCTCCTGGCCTTTTGCCTTTTCCAATTGTAATCGCGTCATCATACCATCCAAGGTAGTCTGTTCTTCTTCCACATAAATCTTACCGTCTTGTGTTACCGTAATAGGAATTTTACGCTGCACATCAACCGCACTGGCCGAAGCCGTCGGCAAATGCACCGGCATCGATCGTTGCACGACCATGGAAAGCATACTCATCATGAAAAACACCAGCAGGAAAAAAATGATGTCAATCATGGGAATAATCATTAAGCGTGGTTTGTTGGTTGTCCGTAAACTTCTAAGCTGCACTTACATCACCTGCTACTTCACGTACCTGCTCACCGTCATTCATCAGCGGCATACCGGTCAACGCGCCTATATACACATTACCCATTTCTTCCATATCCGTGATTAGTTTATCTTGGACCTGTACCAGATAGGTGTGAATTACTAACGCGATAATAGCCACACAAAGACCGGTAGCCGTCGCAATCAAGGCTTCCCCTACACCGGCGGTAATTGCAAAGGGTTGACCATCAGCTACGGAAAGCACATTGAAGGAGCTAATCATACCGGTTACCGTACCGAGCAAGCCCAAAAGCGGTGCCAGGGTAACGATGGTTTCCAAGTAATTTAGATACGAACGCAAGCGACCGGCAATCGTTACCGCTGCGCTTTGCATGCGCTGATTTTGTTGCTCCGGCGTACCACCCTGCGCTGCTCCGGCATATACCATCTCGGCAGCTACGCCACCGTCGCGAACGCAAATATCCAGCAACGTCTCCCGTTCATGGATATGAGCAGGAATCTCTTCCCGCAGCATTGCCATATTTGATTTTGCTTTCTTATACGTTCTCAATCGTTCCACTAAAATAGCTACCGCGATAATAGAGCACAGTAACAGCGGATACATAACCAACCCACCTTGATGAAACATAGCTAACAGTTCCATACGTATTCCTCCTCATTTTCTCTATCAGACTTCAATTGATGTCGTCCTTTCATTTATAGTAAACACTTGCCTATTCGATTATTCTCATGTTGGCTTATACAATTTATTTTGCATTGTGCTTAGAACGAATGCTCCATACCGATAACAAAGTGACGCTCCGGCATAGCATAAGCACCAAGAGTTACACTCGGTACGATTTCGTAAGATTCATTAGTTAAGTTAAATCCTTTTACATAGAACTTTGTGGCTTCATTCAACCGATAATTTACGTTCATATCCCAAGTTACATAAGATGTATCCGTGTATCGTTTTTCCGAACGGCCTGTTATATACTGCACGAGGGAGCTTACGGACCAACGATTTTTATCATAGGTAACTTCAAAGCTATATGCATTTGGTTCGCGATTGTCTTCCCAATTGGAGAATCCATTACCTGTATCTTGTTCAATCTTGCTATAGCGATAGCCAGCACGCACTCCCCATGAATCATCGATTTTATAATGAGCATTTAGATTAAGACCGCGCCGTTTTTCACGATTGGCATTGATATAATACCCCGGCACATAATCATCCGTGCCCTTGACTTCATATCCATTCACCCAGCTCTGTGCATTTTTTAAGCGGCTGTCATAGACACTGGCAGATACAGATAGTTTGTCATTGACTTGACTGTCAATACCAAGAGTAGTAGTATGTGATTTTTCCTGTTTAAGATCAGGGTTTCCTTTCCAATATTTAGTATTTGCATAGAGCATCTTCAACGTAGGGTTATTAACAGCTTGTCCCCAAGATAGATATACATGAGTGCCGTCCGATATTTTTTTATTAAGTCCTACATGGGAAGCCCAGTCACCACCAAAGGTGTCATGATCTTCAAAGCGCGTACCATAGTTCAGCGCCCAGCCGCTACCTAAGTCCCACTTATCTTCCACAAACAACGATTTTACAATGGCCTTTTTATCGAAGGATACCCCTGCATTGGCTTCTTGAATATGTTCCTTACTATACGACGAACCCGCCACCACCGTGTGATTACCTAACTTCCACGTTTTCTGACCATCTACCACATCATAGGCCAAATCATGACTATACGGACTATTGCCATAACCGGAATCTGTCTTCTCCGTATTGCGATAGGCACGTACGAAGGTACCTTCCCCTTCCGTCAACGCCCCGAAGGTATAAGTTACACCGTAAGATGCATCAATGACATGGTGCTTACCGGTCGGATAATTGGAAATACCTGCTAAAGGATTTTTGAGAGAAATACCATAACCGTCCTTCTTTTCCGAACGAGAAAAATCAACTGATAATCTGTCATCACTATAATTATGATCATAACGGGCCGTAACCATATCACGATTTATATAGCTATTGGGAAATTCATGAGTATTACCGTTGGCATCTTTATAATTATAATTATTTTGCCGTTCCTTGCTATACGTAATCATGTAACGATCATTAGTATCGCCGCCTTGCGTGATAAGTGATGCTTTACGTGCTTTCCAAGTTCCGTACTCAGCACGCACTGTTGTTTTATTTCCTTCCTCAGGTTCTTTAGTAATAATATTAATTACTCCGGCTACAGCACGTTCACCATATAACGCCGAATTTGGTCCCTTCACTACTTCAATACGTTCTACATTTTCCATAGGGATTTGATCAATATTCACTGCATTGCTGGCACCGCTGACAACTAGATGATCCCAATTCATGCGACGGCCATTTACCATAACAAGAACTCGTGTGTCACCATTCAATTCTGGATACGCCGCAAATCCTTTTTGTACCACCGGCACATTATTCGCCTTCAACGCATCAGACACATTTGCATAATTTCCCTTTTCAATCGTCTCTGCGGTAATCACCGTCGTGTCCGCCGGCACATCAATTTTCTTTTCTGCCATGCGGCTGGCCGTCGTAATAGCCTCGCCGAAATCATATACCGTATCCTGCACATCGGCAGCCAACGATACGGCGGATCCACTTAACGCCAGCCCCACCAAGGTTGTTAACATCGCTTTGTTCATCATAGACTTCATTAATTACTACTCCTTTACAAACTCTCTATCAAAATTCACACGTCTCTTCACTACACAACGCATCACGCAAATACAAGCTGTACAAAATTGTCGTTTGTAGCGACTGTTAAAACTCACTCAATCCATTATTTATCTTTTCCAACGCCGTAATGGTACGACCATTGCCATTATTCACATCGCTGAAAGCAACCGGTATAATATGACCGTTCATAACAGCACGCATATGACGTAAATTTTCATCGGCCATGAGCGATGCTTTCATCTCTTCATCCGTCGGCACATGGCCGCTCGTATCACCGGCATACACATACACAATATAATCGGGATCAAACCCGAGTACTCGTTCCGGCCCTACCTGCGACAGCTGGTGTTTTACCAAATTGCGACCGCCTGCTTTTTTTACAATATCGTCGATAACATAAATCGGTCCGTATAAACTATACGTGCTGTGACCATGGGCTTGTAAAATAAGAACCGTTGGCTCTCGCCCCATTGTCTTTCGTTTTTCAGCATTGACCAGAACCGCATTTACACGGTTGACCAAACTTTTTTTATATGCAGTCGCTTTCTCTTCGATGCCGAATATGCGACCCATGTCATCAATGAAAGGAAACACCGTACTCTCTACTGTCGGTTGCCCTTTACGAATCGTAGCCGGTACAACATACGTAGTTATGCCCCGTCTTTGCCAATTACTTTCATCGCCTAAGTAGGTAGGCGTAAAATGATGAGACCATGCAATGATCATGTCCGGCTTCAAGGCCAACACGTCTTCGCGACTGGGCACGTAAGGCGCGTCGATAATCGGCAACGCTTCGTACCGACGTTTATATTGTGGCGGTTCCACACCGTAAGGTGCCACTGTCCCCACAATGCGATGTGCCTCGCCTAGATCAATCAAAAGTTCTGTTGCCCCCGGATAGGTTACCAGGACACGCTGCGGTCTATGCGAAGTGTCTTGATTCGTTGCTTCCCCTTGCCCCCACGACGGAAAGCGTCCATGGCCGAAGGCAAGTAAAAGCACGGTTCCTACGATCAAGGTCCACATGGCTACGCTCACAAAGCGAATGAAACGAGGCCACACCTTACGCCGGTCCATGGCTCGGCCTTTCGTAACGAATCATCGGATAACCTTCCGGATGACGACTCACTACACTGGGTACGCCATAAATACGTTGAATCAAATTCTCCGTCAATACCGCATTCGGTGGTCCCATTGTCACCACGCGTCCCTTCTCCATGACTACGACTTCATCGCAGAACATAGCCGCTAAATTCAAATCATGAAGAGCCGCAATAACTCCAATGTCTAAGTCTTTCACCAAGGACAACAACTCAAATTGATACGTAATGTCCAGGTGATTGGTCGGCTCATCCAAAATAAGATACGTCGGCTCCTGCGTGAGCACTCGTGCTAACATGACGCGCTGCTGTTCACCGCCGGACAAAGACAAAAAGCTGCGCTCTGCTTTTTCCCACATGCCAACGCGCCGCAACGCTTCGGCGGCTATGCGATAATCCTCTTCCGTATCTTCATCGAAATGTTTTTTATACGGCGTCCGTCCCATCATGGCTACCTGCCATACAGTGAAATCAAACTGCACCGCATGAAATTGTCCCATAACACCGATGCACTGTGCTGCTTCTCCTAAAGAGATATCGGAGATAGGGACATCATTAAAATAAATCGCCCCTTGCTGAACCGGAAGCACACGATACAAATGCTTTAACAATGTTGATTTACCACAACCGTTCGGGCCGATGAGTCCTACAAAACGATCAGCCGGGAGGGTAACACTGAGATCATGCAAAATTGTGGCATCGTCTACGGTGTAAGACAGTCCGTCAATGCGAATTTCATGTAGCCTTAGCTTTTTTACATTATCTGCCATACCATCCCTCCTAACCGCCAAAATTATTTGCTTTACCAAATAATAATTTCATAAACAACGGCGCACCTAACAAAGCCGTTAAAATTCCAACAGGCAAATCACCGGCTGGTAACAAAATGCGCGACAACAAATCAGCAACCACCAGAAATAGGGCTCCGCTGAGAATAACCACCGGCAATAATCGCTTATGTCCGGCGCCCCATATACTGCGTGCCATGTGCGGAATCACCAATCCCACAAAACCAATGATGCCGCATTGCGCTACAAGAAGACCTGTCAATAAGGCAACCAGCGCCATGTACCAACGTCGTTTGCCGTGTACGTTGATACCTAGCGTGAGAGCAATATCTTCGCCTAACAACATGGCATCCAAAATGCGCACTTGCGATAGAAAATATACACTCATCAACGCTACAACCGATACCGGCCAAAGCAAACGCTCCCATTTGGCATCCGCCAACGAGCCCATCGTCCAAAACGCAGCGCTTTGCATTCCTTCCGCGTCGGCCGCCATGTACACGATAAAATTAGACAATGCCGTACACAATGCGCTGACAACGGCACCGGCCAACACAAGCTTGACCGTTGATATCCGCCTGCCCATACCGGAAAGAGCCAGTACCGACAAAGTAGCACCTAACGCACCGAAGAATGCCCATAAAGGAAGTCCCATAGAGACTCCGATTATATCTCCCAAGAGGATGGCCACTACCGCGCCTACGGAAGCACCGGAGGCAATGCCTAAAATAAAAGGCTCCGCCAATGGATTTTGTACCGATGCTTGCATAATGACACCGGCCAATGCCAAACCGGCACCGACAGTAGCCGCCAAGATAACACGCGGCACTCGCAAATCCCAAACAATATCCACCAATGCCGGTGCTATGTGAGGCACTTCATCATAGCCACCCAGCTTGGCTGCTATAATCCGTAACGTATCGCTACCACTGATCATCGTACTGCCAATACTGATAGCGCCTATCATCACAATAAATAAAAAAACAGTCAGGCCCGGAAGGACCCAACTGTACCTTGTCTGCGAATGCGCCTGTAATGTTGTACCGGGATAGTCCTTCACCGAGGCCGCTACCTTGGCTTTTGCCATAGTAAAACCTCTCTTTTATATACACACGTATGAAGAAACCGTACCCACGGTTTTTTGAAATGAATTACACGCACACTTGGCGTTATGAATCTATGTTTGTTAATTGTCTATTTGTATAAATGATATTTTATCTCATTTATGTTTTCGCGAAACCTATTGTATCCTACGCAGGCCCTCTCTGTCAATAACCTATGCAAATAACCGGATTTAAAATTTTTCTTCCCCGCATATCATCTATTTTATAAGATAACCCCATGCGTCCCATTAATTTCTTCAAGATACTATCAGAGTATCAATACACCCTTCAACAGAAACTCAATTAGCAGTACAATTAGCGGTACACCCTTCAACAAAAACTCTTGAATGGCAAGCACTTCAGAACGCTTGGCTTATCTACTGTCTGTAGGCTTATATGATAAACGTATCTCTATAATAAATGCATCAAGTCATAGAATAAAAAAATCGCCTCGATGCACATACATGCACCGAGGCGATTTCTACGGAGCAGCTCATGCTGCAGCCGAATTATTTAAGTTCAACAGATGCGCCTGCTTCTTCCAATTTAGCTTTAAGAGCTTCAGCGTCAGCTTTCGGAGCGCCTTCTTTGATCGGGGACGGAGCGCCGTCAACCAAAGCTTTTGCTTCTTTAAGGCCAAGACCAGTTGCTTCACGAACAACTTTGATAACGTTGATTTTGGAAGCGCCAGCGTCTTTCAAGATTACGTCGAAGTCGGATTTTTCTTCGCCAGCGGCAGCAGCGCCACCAGCAGCAGCTACAGCTACCGGAGCAGCAGCAGTTACGCCGAATTCTTCTTCAATTGCTTTTACAAGATCATTTAATTCAAGGATAGTTGCTTCTTTCAATTCAGCAACGATGTTTTCGATGTTAAGTGCCATGATGTATTTCCTCCATGTTGTATATTACTATTTAACCATACCAAGATTGTATTCGTAGAGATTAAGCTACGGTTTCGTCTTTGTCTGCAACAGCTTTTACTGCATAAGCCACGTTGCGGATCGGCGCCTGAAGTACGGAAAGAAGCATGGAAAGCATGCCTTCGTGGTTCGGCAGTTTTGCAACAGCCTTAACTTCTTCAGCGTCAACCACTTTACCCTCAACAATACCAACCTTTACATTAATTGCTTCGGTTTTAGTATCTTTAATGAAGTCTTCGATAATGCGAGCCGGAGCTACGGCATCAGTTTTGGAAATAGCCAACGCAGTCGGGCCTTCCAAATGTTCAGCGAAGCCTTCAAGGCCGAGTTCGTTAACAGCGATGCGAGTCAAAGTATTTTTGATTACTTTATATTCAACGCCTTCTGCCAAGAACTTACGGCGAAGATCGGTTACCTGTGCTACTGTCAAGCCATTGTAACCAACCAATACGGCACCTTTTGCTTCGGAAAGGTTTTCTTTCATCTGAGCAACAATTGCCTGTTTTTCTGTAGTGACAGCCATTAGAATACCTCCTTGTAGATTTTGGTGATGCTCTATGTACTATCTTAGCGTAAAAAACGACCCCACCGCAACGCGATGAGGTCGTAACCGTTTCGTATCAAGATTCGGTGTCAGCCTCTGCGGGCGGATTTGCATCCATTATACATACCTGCGGTCTACAGCTAAGAGAACATATGTAATTACTGTTCCTTAGTAACGTTAGTCAATTTGAAAACGTTAAGCGGAACACCGGGGCCCATAGTAGCGCTCAAGGTTACAGACTTAATGTACTGACCTTTAGCAGCTGCCGGTTTAGCCTTGATAATAGTATCAACGATTGTGCGATAGTTGTCAAGCAATTTTTCAGCGTCGAAAGATGCTTTACCGATTGCACAAGCAATGATACCGGCTTTGTCGGTACGATATTCAATCTTACCGGCTTTGATTTCATTAACGGCACGAGCCACGTCCATAGTAACGGTACCAACCTTCGGGTTCGGCATCAAGCCTTTAGGACCCAAGATTTTACCGAGACGACCAACCTGACCCATCATGTCCGGAGTTGCTACAGCAACATCGAAGTCGCTCCAGCCGCCCTGGATTTTAGCCACTAATTCTTCGGAACCAACGTAATCTGCGCCGGCTTCCTCAGCTTCTTTAATTTTATCGCCTTTCGCAAATACGAGTACGCGTTTAGTTTTACCAGTACCATGCGGTAAAACAACGGCACCACGAACTTGTTGATCAGCGTATTTAGGATCGACGTTCAAGTTGAAAGAGATTTCAACAGTTTCGTCGAATTTAGCAGTAGCAGTTTTCTTAACAAGCTCAACAGCTTCTACCGGTTCGTAGAATTTGCCGGCTTCGATAAGTTTAGCTGCTTCAGCGTATTTCTTACCTACTTTTGCCATCTTAATTTCCTCCTTATGTGGTTAAACGGGAATACCCTCCCACCGATGTGTGCTAGGCACACGTCGTACGCTCATTAATCAACGATTTCAATACCCATGCTGCGTGCAGTACCTTCTACCATACGCATGCCTTGTTCTACAGTATTTGCATTCAAGTCAGGCATTTTAAGTTCAGCGATTTCACGAACTTTATCGCGACCAACTTTTGCTACCTTATCACGGTTCGGTACGCCGGAACCCTTCTGGATACCTGCTGCTTTCTTCAAGAGAACAGCTGCCGGCGGCGTCTTAGTGATAAAAGTGAAGCTTCTATCATCAAATACAGTAATAACTACAGGAATTGTCAAACCGGCCTGCTGTGCAGTGCGTTCGTTAAATTCCTTAACGAATGCCATAATATTAACACCAGCCTGACCTAGTGCCGGACCAATCGGTGGTGCCGGACTAGCCTTTCCTGCTTCACACTGAAGTTTTACCATTTTAACAACTTTTTTAGCCATGGTGATTACACCTCCTTGCGCTCAAAATGTGGTGGTAACGGATGTTTATATCCTCCCACTGGCGACCACCAAAGCCGCCTAAAAAGTTTTTAGAGTTATATGTATATATATTAAAGAATTTTCTCAACTTGAGAGAATTCTACCTCTACCGGAGTTTCACGATTGAACACTTCCACCGTAAGCTTCAATGTTCCTTTTTCGTGATTAATCTCATCGATAACGCCCAAAATATTTTCAAAGGCACCGGAAGTAATGCGCACTGTTTCGCCTACCTCAACATCAATATCCTGTTTCGGCTTTTGATCCAATCCCTGTGATTTGAGAATATATTCGACCTCGGAATCAGATAACGGTACCGGTTTCGTAGCAGAGCCTACAAACCCCGTTACACCAGGCGTATTGCGCACCACATACCAGGATTTATCGTTGACTTCCATTTCAACGAGTACATAGCCCGGGAAAATTTTACGCTTAACTACTTTTTTAACCCCATCCTTCTCTTCGGTGGCTTCCTCTAACGGAACCAGGATACGGCTGATAACATCCTCCATACCCATGGACTGCACCTTGCGTTCCAGATTGGTTTTTACTTTATTTTCGTAGCCTGAATATGTATGAATTACATACCATTTCTTATCTGCTTCCATGTGAAGGCCTCCTATCCGACTAAGTGCATCAACAATTCAAAGAGTTTTGAGAAGATACCGTCAACGATACCGATCAACACGGCGATGAAGATAACTGTCACAAATACTACGATTGTGTAATTGATGAGCTCTTTTTTGGTCGGCCAGACTACTTTTTTAAGTTCAGCCTTCATTTCGCGGAAGAACTTGCCAGCTCCACCACGACGCTGCTGTACTGTCGAGTTAGACCCTGCCATCGTTTCACATCCTTAAATCATCAGGAATTATTGAAATAAAATTACTTCGTTTCGCGATGCAACGTGTGTTTACCGCAGAATTTGCAGTATTTCATCATTTCAATACGATCAGGATTGTTTTTCTTGTTTTTGTTGGTCTGATAGTTACGCTGTTTGCATTCAGTACATGCCAAAGTTACTGCATTACGCATCCGGATACACCTCACTTTAATCTGTTAGTTGTTGCACAAAAAGATAACATGCTTATATAGACTACCACAGCCCTATATGTCTGTCAAGTTTTAGGCAACTTAAAAAAGCCAGGTACATCAACCTGACGGCTTATTATAGCACGAGGAAAAGAAAGTCGTCAATAAAATTTATAAAATATCTGTAACATCGTTGCTAGATGTCATTCGCAAGACCTGACTTGCTATGCATCAAAAAGACCTACTGTCATAGGTGTGCAGAACGCCCTTCGCCAGACCGGGCTTCTTCTCCCCCTCGACTCTGTTCATTGCTTGCGTTTATGATATGGCAGCTACTGAGAAAAAATCCCTGTATATAGGTTGAGCAATGTCATTCGCAAGACCTGACTTACGATGCCTATATACAGGGATTTTACTATCTATTTAGTCTGCCAATACAGTTGCGCAACGATGGCACAGAGTCGGATGCTCCGCATCCTGCCCTACGGATTCGCGATGAATCCAGCAACGTTCGCATTTTTCATAATGGCTGGCACCTACGACTACGCTGAGGTGACCTTCTTCGGTTGCCACAGCTTCAGCCGGTGCCGTCGCACGACCTTCCACAACATTTGCTTCGCTGACAATGAGAAGGGAAGCCAAGAATTCATTGCCAAGTCCGGCCAATGCCTGGTATGCTTCGCCGTCTGCATATACGGTGATAGCCGCATCCAAGGAATGACCGATAACCTTCTTCTGACGCGCACTTTCAAGAGCCTTCGTCAATTCACTGCGAAGAGCCAACACGCGATTCCATTTATCAGCCAAGGCTTCGTCATAGTGATCGCTATGACCTTCCGGCCAATCTTCCAACATAACGCTGATACCCATGCCTTCTTCCTTCGGCATGTACTGCCATACTTCTTCGGCGGTGAAGGACAATACCGGCGCTACCATACGAACCAAAGTTGTAAGTATTTCATATACAGCCGTCTGCGCACTGCGACGCGCTTTATTGTCCGCTTTTTCCGCATACATTGTATCTTTCAATACATCCAAGTAGAACGCACTGAGATCAACGGTGCAGAAATTATGAATAGCATGATACAAGATATGGAATTCATAGTTTTCATATGCTTCCGTTACCTTGCGACGTACTTCTTCCAAGCGGAGCAATGCCCATTTGTCGAGTTCCGTCATATCTTTATAGGCTACCTTATCCTTGTTCGGATCAAAATCATCCAAGTTGCCAAGGAGGAAGCGGAACGTATTTCTAATCTTACGATATACTTCGGACAGCTGTTTTACGATGTCTTTGGAAAGACGCACGTCTGCCTGATAATCCGCGGAGGATACCCAAAGACGCATAACGTCCGCACCGTATACATCGATGATATCGGACGGAGCTACCGTATTACCAACGGACTTGGACATCTTGCGACCTTCGCCGTCCACAACAAAACCGTGAGTCAATACAGCATTGTACGGTGCACGACCGGTAGTCGCTACGCCGGTTAACAGAGAAGAGTTAAACCAACCGCGATGCTGATCAGAGCCTTCCAGGTACATGGCGCACGGTACATCAATACCTTCGTTTTCAAGTACGCCTGCCCAAGAGGAACCGCTGTCGAACCATACGTCCATGATGTCCGTTTCTTTGCGGAACTCATCATGACCGCAATGCGGACACGTAAAGCCATCCGGCAACAATTCTTTTTCCGTATGAGCCCACCATGCATCGGAGCCTTCCTTGGCTACCCATGCCTGAACGGATTTAATAGTTTCATCGTTGCATACGTATTCGCCGCATTCTTTACAATAGAAAATCGGAATCGGCACACCCCATGCACGCTGACGAGAAATACACCAGTCGCCGCGATCGGCTACCATGTTGTAAATGCGATCATGGCCCCATTTTGGAATCCACTGTACCTGATTGTCGATAACATCGAGAGCCTGCTGACGGTAGCCGTCAACGGAGGAGAACCACTGTTCCGTAGCGCGGTAAATAACCGGATTTTTACAACGCCAGCAATGTGCATACTGATGGCGCAAGGTGCCCTTATGAAGGAGCGCTCCGTTATGCGCCACGATTTTCAGAATCGGCACTTCCGCATCATGAATTTCCACACCGGCCAACGACTGTTCCGTATCGCCGTAGCGATCGTTATCTACAGCGTTTACATATTCACCGGTCGGTCCCACGAAGGAGGCGATTTCAAAATCAACCTTGCCGTCGTTCTTATATTTCATATATACGCCAAAGTCTTCTTCGCCGTGTGCCGGAGCTGTATGTACACAACCGGTACCGGCATCGAGCGTAACATGGTCGCCGAGGAATACCGGCACCGTACGTTCGATAAACGGATGCTTAAACGTAGCCATTTCAAGTTCTTCACCGCTGAACGTGTTGAGTACTTTGTAGTCTTCTACGCCGCAATCCTTCAGCGCTGCTTCCACAAGATCCGTTGCCATCAAGTAGTATTCGTCACCTACCTGTACCCAAGAATAGGTGAGTTCCGGATTTACGGAAATAGCCTGCGATGCCGGCAAGGTCCACGGTGTAGTGGTCCAGATAACGGCATAGGCTTTATCCGTCGGCACATCAGCCGGCAAGGTGCGTTTTACTTCCTGAAGGTACGCATATTTTACATAAATGGAGAAGGATTTCTTTTCCTTGTATTCGATTTCCGCTTCCGCCAGCGCTGTTTCGCAATGCGTACACCAATATACGGTTTTAAGACCTTTGTAAATATGACCGCGTTTAGCCATTTCACCGAAGATGCCGATTTCTTTTACTTCGAAGGCCGGACGCAAGGTTACGTACGGATTTTCCCAACGACCCAATACACCAAAGCGAATGAAATCTTTTTTCTGTTCTTCTACGCACTGCAACGCATATTCTTTACATTTAGCGCGCAAATCAAGCGGAGACATTTCGTGACGATTGAGGCCGGTGTTTTTAATAACCGCATGTTCAATCGGCAGACCGTGCGTATCCCATCCCGGAATGTACGGGGTGTAATAGCCCTGCATGGTCTTGTATTTCATAATAATATCTTTTAATGTTTTGTTCAGAGCGTGACCAATATGAAGCTTACCGTTCGCGTACGGCGGTCCGTCATGCAGAACGAACGGCTTGTTGCCCTGGCGTTTTTCCAAACGCTTTTCATAAATTTTATTATCTTCCCAGAATTTTAAAATCTCCGGCTCACGCTTCGGCAAGTTGCCTCGCATTGGGAATTCCGTAGCCGGTAAATGCAATGTTTTGCCATAATCCATTTGCAGTCTCTCCTCTCAAAAATAAAAGCGCCCGTCCCCGAAGGGACGAACGCATAACATCCGTGGTACCACCCTACTGACTCTGCCATTGGCAAAGCCACTCACGCATATAACGGTGCTCACCGGCAATTCGGTATTGCTTGCTCAAAAGTGATCCGTCATCGCTTCATCTATCGGCCTCGCACCATACGCCGACTCGCTGCAGACTACCTGCCATGACCGTCTTTATCATCACAATATTAGGTATTCTTTCTATCATCCTCACAAAGGATACTAGTGGTATTATAGAAAAGTTTCCCTTTGCTTGTCAATGAAAAAATCCTAATCCTTATCAGCAAAGAGTCTTATGCCTTGCCTACAAAGAGACGACTTGTAACAAAAGCGGCAATAAGCGGCACTACCGTCGTACCGATGGCAAGATAGAAGGCCGACACAATGCCACCTTCGAGAAGAGTGGTAAGGAATAACGCCAATAGTGCAAAGTAAGTGACACTGCACAAGGTGTACGCCAATGAGTAATTGGCCAACACCGGACTTTCAAAATCGGGATCGCAAATACGCAGTAACAACACGCCTGTCAAGAATACGCCGGTGGACATACCGAATACAGAAATCATCTGTTCAAACCAGTAGGAACGAAGCAGCTTTTTGCACAGCACCCACAGCATTCCCATGGTCAAAATATAACCGAGAACGCACATGACGAGGATGGGCACGATATACGTCATCACCGCATGCACAGGCATGCTGCCGATGGCGGCCACTACGGCAAACTCCGTCAGCGATCCGGACACCTTGCTCTTCACCTTACCGTCTACCAAGTAATCGATTTTTAATTTGCAAATCCCCCACCATACAATGAACATAATAACAATGCAATACGCCCAAATAGAAATATCTTTGAGCACCGGAATGTTGGCGCCCTTTACCGCGCCCAACGCAGCATAGGCCATAGCACACACGGCCATGATAATCGCCACATGAAAGGCGTACGCATCAACGGAAGAAGACAGCGTCGTTTCCCGTCCCATAGAGGGCTGCTTGGTAACATCTTTTTCATAGCCCACCTTAAAGCTGTGCGGAATATCGCCGGGCTTTTGCAACGTCTGTGTAAAGCCTTTGCGCGCTGCAATATTAATGAGGATCATGCCGATAATAATACCGCCTACCAAACCAAAGGTCGCCGTCGTTACCGCCACACCTTGCGCCGTTTCCCAAAAGCCAAGATTCATACCTTGCAGCATATTGCCGAGCAGTCCCGCCGTACCATGACCGCCTACATAGCCAAGGCCCAATTCCCAACCGAAGGTAGGATAAAAATCAAAGCTATCTTTAAACGCAATGTGCGTGCCGAAGCCCAGCGCAAATTGCGCCATGGCCACCGCCGTGCCGATACAAAAAAGGGGAATTACACCGCGCAGCGTTTTATCCTGCGCATTAAGTTTCAACCCCAACGGCACCGAAGCCACTACGGGCACAATCAAAATACCGGGAATCAACGCATACAGCTTGAGCCATTCTTTCGGAATAGGAAGCCATCCCAAGCCGATAGGCCCTAAGATCAATAAGATAAAACCGCCGATAACCGAGGCGGGTATAAATGTTTTCTGAAACAGCGGCACCTTTGCCCGAATATATACGCCTAACAGCAGGAACATACTCAGTACGCCTAAGGCATAGAGCATATCCGCCAATACTTTACCTGTCATATGTTACACCTCCCGTATACTTCTGCTTTCATGACGCTCTGCCAAAGCAAAGGCACTCTTCAGCAGCAGCTCCGCACCCAAAGGCAATGCATCCGGATCGATGCGGAAGCAGCCGTGATGAATGGGATGCGTATAGCCCTTCTCTTTATTGCCGATGCCGAGGAACCAGAAGCATCCCGGCACCACCTTAAGATAGCGCGAAAAATCTTCTGCTCCCATAAGTGGAGTAATGGGCGGCAAGTTTTCTTCACCGAAGGAGTCTACTGCTACATCGCGCACGACGGAGGTTACATACTCATCGCTAACCGTAGCATCATAACCGAAGGTGTACTTCACGGTTACCGTTGCCCGATGGGCCGCCGCCACGCTTTCCGCGATTTCCTTGATGCGCTTTGCTGCCATTTGCCGCGTGTCTTCATTAAACGTTCGCACACTGCCGGATAGTTCCGCTTCGCCGGGAATGACATTCACCGCACCGGAACCGGCGTGGAAATTCGTCAAGCTTACCACCAGCTGATCCAAAGGATCTACTTCGCGCGATACCAACATCTGCAGATTGGCACCGATTTGAATTCCCACCGCTACGGGATCAATGGTCAAATGCGGCTGTGAAGCATGACCGCCGCTGCCGTGAATTGCAATATAGAATCGATCCGATGCCGCCATGATCGGTCCCGGCTTTATACCGAATTGGCCTGTCGGCAGAAAGGGCATCACATGCTGTCCCAATACATAATCAACACCATCAAGCACACCGGCCTTCACATACTCCAGCGCTCCTCCCGGCGGCAATTCCTCCGCCGGTTGAAACAACAGACGATAGGTGCCGACAAGCTCTTCCTTATGGGCACTCAAGAAAGCAGCCGCCGCTAACAGCATCGTCGTGTGACCGTCATGACCGCAGCCATGCATGAGTCCTTCCTTCTCCGATTTAAACGGTGCATCCGTCAGCTCCTGCATGCGCAAGCAATCGATATCGGCACGCAGCGCAATGACTGGACCCAGCTTACCGCCTTCAATCTCTGCGATAAGTCCCGTCTTCATGACCTGCCATATATGGTATCCACCCATGGCCTCTAGCTTTTCCCGAATAAACTCCGTCGTTTCATATTCCTCAAAGGACGGCTCCGGTCGTTTGTGCAACGCTTCATACCACGCCGTCATTTGTTCCTTCATCGCTTGTACTTCTTCATGAACCTGTAACATATACAGTCCCTCCTTTTCTCAATGGTCCGGCAATCATCTGTCATGATTAATTCTCTCTATACTTGATTGTAGATTTGTTTGTAACATCGACCGCCTTATGTTTATATTATACTTTCTATAGAATGGTTATGTCCACCTATTTATATATGATAATCTATCATCGCTTTTGCCTGTAGATTACTAATATATTCCCCTTAAAATCCAAAGAGAGCTGTCTATCAATCTACGTTTTTCTCGCCCCGACAACCATAAATAAAATTATATTTATAACTTAATCACTGCATATACATGAAAACAGTATACGACACTACGCATCAAAGCAATTGATTATAATTACGAAAACAATCATACAGGTAGAGCGTCAGAAAAATATAAAACGGAGCGCGATTTATATCTTAGCAGCCAACGGCCTGCCTACAATATAAATCGTCCTCCCATCTTTTTACAGTATATAAAAATAGATTCCTAACTATACGTTATGTCATATTACAAACGATTAGCACATACAATTACAAAGTAAATACAAAACAAAGAAATAGCAAATAAAATTTATTTACTTATATAATAAATTTAGATATACTATTGGCAAGAGAGGTGATAGCATGGCAACAACCAAAAATTTGAATGTAAAAGTAGATGCGGATCTCAAAGAACGTGCAGAAATTGTTTTTTCAGAATTGGGGTTACCTACATCAACAGCAATTACTATTTTCCTTAAAACGGTGGTAAGGTGTGGCGGTATTCCATTTGATGTGCGGCTTAGCCCGGAATATCAACGCACATTGGCAGCCATTGAAGACGTAAAGCATCATAAGAATCTCAGTAAAACCTACGACACCGTAGACGAACTGATGGAGGAATTAAATGCTTAAGATTAGATTCCAAAAACAGTTTAAAAAGGATTATAAGCGGGCATTATGACATTCAGGTAATACCGAAGAACAATTTAAAACTGTTTTGTACTATTTAGTACGTCAAGAGCCATTACCTTCGAAATATAGAGACCATCCTTTAACTGGTGATTATTCAGGATTCAGGGAATGTCATATACGTCCGGATTGGTTGTTAATTTATAAAATAGAAGAAGAAATACTGACTCTTACATTAACTCGTACGGGAAGCCACAGTGAGTTATTTTAGCACAACGTCTTTGTACTCAAAAAAAGCACATCTATCTTAGCAGTCATGCCTTACGAATGACACGCCAAGATAGATGTGCTTTTTATATAGTATTACTTATATTATCATCGCAGACTTGTTACCACAATCCCAGGGTTTTCCACCACAAGGAGCCTACGCCTATCCATATAATTAGATTAATAACGGATACCTGAAATCCCAGACTCCACCATTTTCCCTGCGGTACGTAGCCGGCGCCGTAATAAATCGGTGCCGGTGAAGCCGCATAATGTGTAATAGACATACAAAGATTAGACATGAAAGCAAACCCCAAAGGTAACGCTCACCCCAAAGGGCAAGCGTTTTTATGAAGCGATTCTCTCGCTGTTATCTAATTTACAAAATATCGTCGACGAAGTAAAAGACACCCGTGATAAGGAGGAAATTCCTTTCAGCGACCTTCGTAACGAACCGTTAATTATGATGCGTTTAGATTCGTTTCATCGCCAACGCATTTTCGATGAATGTGCCAAGGCCGGCTTTGCCCCACAGATAGCCTTATCCTCCAATCATATACAAAGCAATATCGATTCCGTAGCTAGCGGCATCGGCCTGTCCTTTCTACTGGATAAAGTGACCTTGCATCGCGACGATGTGGTACTCCGTTCTACTTCACCGCGCATGAAAGTAACCGTTGGCATCGCTTGGCCACGCAATAAATATCTATCCTATGCCAGCCGCGATATCATCAGCTATCTTACCGATTTATATCAGACGGGAGAACCTCAGGAGTGAAGCACTCTATACTATAAACTTAATATCCATACATACAAACAGCCGCAGCAACCATGCACATTCGCACGATCGCTGCGGCTGTTATAGTTACCAACACACCCACTATCTCATATACGGTTTTTTTATTTGGGTACAAGGATAACGCATCCCTTTTACGTTATACTGCCCTTTTTATTTTGCTTGTAACAAAGCCATTAATTTTTCAATCTGTTCACGCTGTTCATTAACGGTCTGTTCCAACGACTGTACACGGCTGTTTAATTCTGCCGCTGCTTTATCAGCTTCTACCGCTTTATCTTCCGGAACTTCGCCCTGACCTACTCTCCAAGTTACACCAACATTGGCCATCACATCAGAATTTCCTGCGTAAGCGATACCGGCATTAAGCATTGTGCGACCGTTTACATAATGAGCCGCACCGATAGCAACTGCCTGTTCACCACGATTAAATCCTACACCGGCCATAATCTGTGTCGGTTCTGCCGGGTTATAGGCTACCGGCTTAAGAGCAGCAAGAGCCGCATTCATCGCATCGCCCTTACGACTTTCTTTACGAAGATCGCGAATAGCTTGTGTATTGTTACCAACCTGCTGTGCTACCTGTCCGATGCGCTCCGTATTAGTATCTACTTTCTGCTCAACAGCATAGAGCTGACCACCGTTCACTGCATCGGTGGAATCCTTAGCAATTAGACCAGGAGCTACGTTAGTAATTACACGTTCATGGCCCTCAGAACCAACCGATACCGTGTTCGGTCGATCCGCAACGGAACCCGCACCGATGGCAACCGAGTTCGTTGCTTTGTCGGTTACTTTAGCACCGTTACCGATAGCAGTACCTTCGTCCGCCTTTACATCAGAACCCTTACCCGCTGCCAAGCTATCTTCCGTGCCATGTACATCACCGGCTTCGATGCCAGATCCCTTCATATCTCCTATTGCGTTGTTAACTCGTTCTGCTGCCTTATTTGCATTATCCGCTGCTTCATTAGCTTTAACAGCTGCCTTACCGGCATCATTTGCTGCTGTGTTTGCTGCTTCAGCTGCCTTACCTGCGTTTGTTGCTGCTTCATTTGCTTTGCCTGCGGCTTCACCGGCTCCCGTTGCTGCCTTAGTTGCATTTGTTGCCGCATCATTAGCTGCTCCGGTTGCTTCTTTTGCTTCCCCGGTTGCTTTCGTAGCTGCATCAGCTGCATCCGTTGCATTACCTGCTGCCGCATCTGCTTTTCCGGCCGCTTCCTTCGCCGTACCGGCTGCCGTGTTTGCTGCTTCAGCTGCGTTACCTGCATTTGTTGCTGCTTCATTTGCTTTGCCTGCAGCTTCACCGGCTCCCGTTGCTGCCTTAGTTGCATTTTCTGCCGCATCATTAGCTGCACCGGTAGCCTTATTCGCTTCTCCGGTTGCTTTCGTAGCTGCATCAGCTGCATCCGTTGCACTACCTGCTGCTGCATCTGCTTTTCCGGCGGCTTTGGTAGCCGTATCGGCTGCTGTGTTTGCTGCTTCAGCTGCGTTACCTGCGTTTGTTGCTGCTTCATTTGCTTTGCCTGCGGCTTCACCGGCTCCCGTTGCTGCCTTAGTTGCATTTTCTGCCGCACCATTAGCTGCACCGGTAGCCTTATTCGCTTCTCCGGCAGCCGTATTGGCTGCGTTGGCAGCTCCATCTGCTTTACCGGCTGCTTGGTTTGCTGCGCTTGCAGCTGTGTCCGCATTACCTGCAGCAGTATTTGCTTTTTCAGCAGCTGTATTTGCTGCATTGGTCGCATCGGTAGCACCCTTAATGGCATCGTCAAGCTTAGTCATATAGTCCTTGGTCATACCTACTTTGACGATGTCTTTACCATTTTCGGTTACAGTTTCAGCCTGCAATCCATCCGTGAAAGCAAAGCTTAAGTTACTGATAGTATAATCCTTCTTTCCGGTTGTCTTAACCGAGGTGCCGCCGCTATATGCTTTGTTCTCATCACTACTACCAGAATTATAAATATATACCGGCGCATTCATAGCCGCATACAACTGACTACCGTTAATGGCATCCGTACTGTTTGCACCGATAAAGCCGGGCGCTACATTTTGGATACGACGTGTTTCCGCATCGGAGCCAACGCTTACTACACCTGTAACTTGATTACCGCCGGCAAATTTATAGGTAGTACCGCCTATCTTTGCCAAAGTGTATGTTTTTTCAAGACCTGCCGTGCGAGAGGTGTCTGTAATAGTAGACACCTTTGCTGTTTCTTCAGCCGGTGCTCCTTCGGTTGCCTCGTCTGCAGTCCCATCCGTAGCGGCAGGTGTCGTTGCAGTCGTAGCTACTACATACGAGGCTCTTTTACCTAAGAAAACAGAATTAGCTGCCGTTGTAGTAATTTCATTACCAAGAGCCACTACATATTCTTCGTCAATCCTATTTGCTGCGCCGATAGCAATAGAACCGGTAGCCCCTGTATCTTCTCCAACGGTTCCATCCGTATTATACTGTGCTACCGTTGTAGAACCACTACCAATAACAATCGTATTATCCGATACTGTCGTTGCTGCATCGCCAATCGCAATGGCACTGGTCGCACTATCTACATTCGCTTGATAACCGAAAGCAATAGAACGTTCTGTGTTGGCTGCCTTCGTTGCATTAGCTTTAGCTTCATAACCAAAAGCAATGTTATTGGCCGTCTCTCCAGCCGGATGCCAATTTTCTTTTTCTGTTACATAGTCAGCTTCATAACGATCTTCCGTCATCTGTGCAGAGCTTGCATGGTAGCCGATAGCCATGTTGCCATTACCGGTAACCACCGCTTGCGCACCGATAGCTACCGCCCCAATTACTTTTGCCGGGGAACTTATACTTGCCGCTTTATCTTTATAAAAATCAAAACCATCCGTACTTACATTTCTCTGTTCACTAGTAATAGTCCCTGCATAGCCACCAAGGAATACATTACCATCACCTTGAATATATTTACCTGCACGATTACCGATAGCTACATTACCTTCATAGCCATTAACACCGGTTTCAACCTGTTCCACCGTTCTTAATTTTTTATCTACAAAAACCCCATTACTAAGCGATTTCCCCGCTTCATTACCAATCGCTACTAATCCCGTACCTACCATATCTGTTCCGGCATAGGATCCCATAACTGTATTGCGTTCTCCGGTAATAACACCGCCCGCAGTATTACCAACGACCGTGTTGCTAGAACCCTTAAGGCTGGTTCCCGAAGCGTTCCCTATAATAATGTTGGAGTCTCCAGTAACCGGCTCTGCACTATCCTTAGCTGCTCCCAAAGTTGTAGCCGTACCTGCATTCGTTCCCATCAAGATATTATTGTTACCTTTGGTTTTAAAGCCAGCTTGCATCCCGATAGAAATATTCGCATCTCCTGTCACACTGTTACCGGCACGTGTTCCAAGAGCTACATTAGACAGACCATCTGTCTTATCGCCGCTAAGACGACCGATGGACGTGTTGTAATCACCGGTAATATTTCGGCCACTATCAATACCTAATGCTGTATTAAATCCACCATTTACATTTTCACCGCTGTACGTGCCTATGGCGGTATTCTTAGCGCCTACCGCTGAAGCGCCTGCGCTATCACCGATAAATACATTTTGACCCGACTTCATAGCCTCTACTAAAAGAGGTTGCACTGCTGCTATCACACGTTGATTAACTAAGGCCGTACGTTGAGAATACGGCAATTTCTTTTCTTCCGGCGTCAATGCAGCCATAACCTTATCTCTCCACTCAGCTGCCAGTGCACTAGACAACTGCGTTAGCTCAGTACTAGGATCCTTCACATTAGATGTTCCATCAGACTCTTTCCCTGCATAACGCCCAATCATAATGGAAGAATCGCTCTTCACCGAACCATTGCCGGACTCCAAACCTACATATACAGCCTCATTGCCTTGCGCTCCCCAACCGGCCGACATACCAACAGCTACATTTTTAGAACCATTCATCCCCTGACCGCTATGGACGCCAAGAGCGGAGTTATTACTTCCTCGCGAACTTGATAAGGATGTATGTCCAATACCGGTGTTAAAATCACCAACAGCGTTAAGACCGGCATTCTGTGCGCCTATGTACACATTCTTTACACCACGAGAGTGGTAACCGGCTTGGTATCCTGCATATATATTGTATCCATGATCATATTTATCTTTTATCGCATCGATGCGCGCTTGAATAAGCTCTTCTTTTTTTTTGGCATCAAGTGCTTTTTCTTCATCCGACAAAGCCTTTTCTACATCCTCACGAATCTGCTTATCGGTTTTCACATTAGTATCATCTGGCGCTGCAGTACCATCTGCAATTTGACCGGCTTCCGTTCCTAAAATTAACGAATAAGGCTGATGCGTTGCACCCGATCCGGCAGCTCGCCCTACTACTACCTCGCCTTCACTCTTTGCCTTTGCATTCTGCCCAACCGCAATCGTAGAATCCGCACCTGCCTCTGCCAGACCTCCAACTGCTACTGATTGAATACCGCTAGCCGTTGCTTTGCTAGTCCACTCCGTATTGATATTGATTCTATCATCAGCAGCTGGATAGTTCACTGCCTGCACCTGACTACTCACAAAACCTGACACGCCAAGAACTAATGACAAGGCAATGCTCTTCGCCAAATGACTTTTACTTACAAATGCCCCCCTCTGTTGTACAAGAGGTCTTACATTACTACTTGTTTTCTGTTTCATAATGAATGCTCCTTACCGCAAGTCAACACAACAATACATTCTCTTACATAATCAACTTTATTTATCAACTTTTTTCTCAACTCTTTATCAAAGTCAATAATTTTGTATACTCATTATATATGTATTTCCCCATCTATGTAAATATTAACTAGCAAGATATTTATAAAATATTTGTAGTTATATTATTTTTCTTTATATAACTTCTGTTGTTTCCACAAATCCCCCCTTCTGTTATCCCATAGTATTATTCCCCATAACAAAAAAAGGTATGGCAACATAATTAAATTTCATCTGTTAATTATGTCACCATATCCTAAATATACTTATTTATATATTTCCAACATCATCCATCACTACATGTTAGACAGAAAACGCTTTGTCATCACAACGGCTCTTCCCACATGTTCTTAGTGCAAGCGAGCCATCAATGCATCAATAATTTCTTGCTGCTGTTTCATTTGTTTATTCTGCATTTCAATCTGGTTACGCTGTGCTTCCAATTCTTTTTTCTGTTCATCAACTTGGGCCTGCTGTTTCTTCATATAGTCGCGCTGTTCCTGAACCAAACCTTCTAAGGATTTCACACGATTATTAAGGCCGGCTACTGCCTGTGCATCCGTCGGTACATCTTCCGGCACTTCGCCTTGACCTACTCTCCAAGTTACGCCCACATTGGCCATCATGTTAGAGCTACCGGCGTAAGCCACACCGGCATTGAGCATAGTGCGACCATTTACATAATGAGCCGCGCCAAGAGCAACTGCTTGTTCACCACGATAGGTACCGATACCGGCCATAATCTGTGTCGGTTCTGCCGGATTATAAGCGATGGGTTTAAGAGCAGCAAGAGCAGCGTTCATCGCATCGCCCTTACGGCTATCTCTGCGCAAATCGCGAATAGCCTGTGAATTGTTACCAACCTGCTGTGCTACTTCATATAGCTGTCCGCCATTAACAGCATCGGTGGAACCTTTAGCTACCAAACCATTACCTACATGAGTAATGACACGTGTTTCTTCTACAAGTTTACCGTCTTTTTCTACTACACGGCCAACCGATACCGTGTTCGGTCGATCCGCTACAGAACCCGCACCGATGGCAACCGAATTCGTTGCATTGCCAGTTACTTTAGCACCGTTACCGATTGCCGTGGCATTATCAATGCCTTCACCAATTTCAGTGCCATTACCAATAGCAGTACCATTGGTCGCACCGGCACCAACCGTAGAACCGTTGCCGATAGCAGTACTGTTTTCAGCACCGTCATTTACGTTAGATCCATTACCAATCGCCGTGGAGTTGGTTGCACCTACCCCTACATTAGCATCCTTGCCAATAGCGGTAGAACCGGAAGACTTGTCACCGATAGTGGAACCATTACCGATAGCGGTACCATCCTTAGCACTATCTTTTACGCTAGCACCATTGCCAATAGCAGTAGAGCTAGACGACTGATCGCCAACGGATGCATCCTTGCCAATGGCTACAGAACCATCGGAATTTTTACCAATGCTGGAGTCCCCACCAACAGCGGTAGAACCGGTAGAACCATCTTCGGTCTTGCCTGCTTCAATGCCTGCGCCTTTTAAAGCATCAGCAATATCTTTGACTTCTTGAGCTACTTCGGCTTTGCTCTGAGCATCCTCAGCTTTACCTTGAGCCTCTTCGGCTTTTCC
>NZ_CAUGKU010000019.1:0-31729 GCF_959600285.1 Veillonella magna
TTTACTTTTTCTCTTTACTTTTTCTCTTTACTTTTTCTCTTTACTTTTTCTCTTTACTTTTTCTCTTTTTCTTTTCTCGTATTAACGCTTATTCACCTTACGGGATAAGAAATCACCGATGGATTGAATGAGCTGTACCAAAACAATGAGGATAATAATGGTCGCCAACATAACATCCCCTTGGAATCGCTGATAGCCGTAGCGAATAGCGATATCCCCGAGGCCACCGCCGCCGATAGCACCGGCCATAGCGGAGTAGCTGATTAAGTTAACGATGAGCACCGTTACATTATCGATAATTGTCGGCAATGCTTCCGGCAACAATACTTTGCGGATAATCTGGAACGGCGAAGCCCCCATAGCTTGTGCTGCTTCAATAACACCGCTGTTGATTTCACGAATCGAGGTTTCCACCAACCGCGCCAAGAAAGGAATGGCGGCAATCGTCAACGGCACACAAGCTGCAGTCGTACCGATAGAGGTACCCGCAATAAGACGGGTTAAAGGAATGATGGCTACCATCAAAATAATAAACGGAATGGAGCGCAATGCATTTACTACCGCCCCTAAGGTCGAGTTAACAGCCTTATTGGATAAAATATGACCTTTCCCGGTAATAACCAAAACAACACCTAACGGTATGCCCACAATCATTGCCACGATAGTAGAAATCGCCGTCATCTGCAGCGTCTCGCCCAAGCCTTGAATCAAAAGATTAATGATTTGCTGCGACATAGCCAATCACCTCACTTTTAATAGGAAGCCCTTCCAAGTACGCCACTGCTTGTTCTGCACTTTCACGGGACCCGTTCAACACAATAATCAAATGACCAAAGCTGGTATCCTGAATGTAATCGACACCGCCGAAAAGAATACTTACATCAAGGCCGAAACGACGAATCATACCGGCCACAATCGGTTCATCCGTCACGTCACCGGTAAAGTTCAAACGGATAAGCGGGCACAAGCCGTCATGCCACTCCTTTTGCACATTTAGATGACGCCATGCTTCTTCCGGTAATTTGTGACTAATAATAGAGCCTACAAATTCACGGGTTGTTTTTTCTTTCGGTGCGGTAAAGACATCCAATACCGGACCTTCTTCAATAATAATACCCCCTTCGATAACAGCTACACGATCGCAGATTTCTTTGATAACCTGCATTTCATGTGTAATGAGAACGATGGTAAGCTTTAGCTTTTCATTAATATCCTTCAACAATTCCAGGATGGATTTTGTCGTCTGCGGGTCCAATGCCGAGGTAGCTTCATCGCAAAGCAATACCTTCGGATTGCTGGCCAAAGCGCGTGCAATACCAACACGTTGCTTCTGACCACCGGATAGTTGCGACGGATAATTATCCAATCGATCACTCAATTTTACGATATCAAGAATAGGCAAAATGCGTTGACGAATTTCATCCTTGCTCATGCCCTGCAATTCCAAAGGAAATGCTACGTTTTCGTATACCGTCCGGGAGGACAACAAATTAAAATGTTGAAAAATCATCCCAATATTTTTACGCTGTTCGCGTAGTGCATTGCCGTCCAACTTTGTCATTTCTACACCGTCCACCAAGACAGAGCCTGATGTAGGGCGTTCCAGCATATTGATGCAACGGATCAACGTGGATTTACCGGCACCGGATTGACCGATAACACCAAAGATTTCGCCTTCCTTAATGGATAAGCTAATATCCTTGAGTGCTGTTACCTTATTAGGTCCGTCGTAGACTTTACTGATATGAGTCAGTTCAATCATGTGAACACTCTCCTTTTACGCAATAAAAAAACTCTTCACACACAAATGAAGAGCTACCGTAATCTTCATCTGCCAAAGCATTTGCTTTGTTGGAATTGGCACCGTTTCCTTACGGATGGTTGCCGCGACTTCATAGGGCCAGTCCCTCAGTCAACTCTTGATGAACCATATATAATTTTGCTGTGATAAAAGCATATCATTCTTAAAGTATACTGTCAATAGTCATCCGTTTTATTTGTCTGTTGTTTTTTGCATATGTTTATTCCTTCTTTGCAACTATGAATATACATATATCCATCCGGCCAAAAAGAACACTCTTGATAGCCGCCTTTACAAAATCTCCCACAAAGAGATAAACTGCCCTCAACCGTTAGACGTAACGTCTAATAATTGAGGGCAGTTCAGGATGCATATCGTTTGCATAGTAACATCAATAGCATTAACATCAATGGTAATTGATTGAATCACCATCGTTACCAGCCATGAGCCGCAAGGATTAACCGACACGCCGATCGATAAGAGCAGCAAAGAGTACTGCCAAAACCCCGGTTACCAGCTGTGGCCATCCCATGGAAAAAAGAATTGCCGTACGTATTGGTCCACCGATGTGTATCCCCATAAACAGGATAGTAAAGCCTCCGTACAATACCGCTGCCTTACCCAACGCACAGATCATAGCTGCCAAGATGCTATTACGACCTTTCATAACATAGGCCAACAGCACAAAGACGCTACTACCTAATCCCACAATAGGAATAAATGGCATGAAAGGCAACATTCCCTGCATAAAAGCTACCACCGGTGTCACCCATGCGATGATTAACCCCGAGGTGGTGCCGTATCGCCAAGTCGCCATAACCATAGCTAGGCCTACGATTGTACCGATGAGAAACATGCTCACTGTATTGGGAATCGGTACAAAAAGACGCAACGCTTGCGCCAACAGGGCTACGGCCAGCAAGACTGCCGTCCCTGTAATTGTTCTAACGCTCATGCTTATGCCATACCTTCATGCAACAATTTTTCATACCCATCACGAAGGCGCATAGTCACAGGGCCCGGTTCACCATTTCCTACCGGCTTGCGATCAAGCTTAGTAATCGGGATAACCCCGCCGATAGTATCCGTAAAGAATAATTCGTCCGCATTTTCAATAAACTCGCGACTGCATGCCTTTTCAATAACCGTAACGCCTAATGACGGAGCTACTTTAGTAACAATCATCTGGCGGGTAATCCCTTTCAGAATTAAATTATTCGCCGGATGCGTATACAAAATGCCGTCCTTCACAGCAAACACATTTGATGTGGCCCCTTCGGTGCATACATCATCGCGGAATAAAATAGCGGAGTACGCAAATTTCTTTTCTGCTTTCGTCTGCGCCAAAATATTCGGAATCAAATTCAATGTCTTGATATCCACATGAAGCCAACGTTCATCCGGTAAGCTGATTGCTTTTACGCCGGCTGCCAGCTTACTCAAATCTTCTTCAATGGGGCGAATATACATAAGCATGGTCGGCTCCAGCTTGGAGCGATCATACGCATGATGACGCGGCGACACGCCACGAGTAATCTGTAAATAAATGTAGCCATCGGTAATACCGCTTTGCTCAATCATAATTTCATGGAGCTCCTGTAAATCATCCGGCGGCATTTTTACAGGAATATCCATTTCACGCATGGAACGATACAATCGATCCTGATGATAGGAAAAGGCAAAGCAACGACCGTTATATACACGGGTCACTTCATATACACCGTCACCAAAACAATATCCGCGATCATCAATGCTTACACATTTTTCACCGGGTTCCACAAATTCGCCGTTAAAATAGGTTAATTCTTTCATCCGACATACACCTCTCTTAACCAGTTCCATTTCCTGATGAATGGCCTTCAAAACATGTGTTATATCCCGCAAGGTCATTCTTCTATAAATGATTCTTTCATTCAGATTTCTTTCATTATATCACACACCGGTCATCAATCGACACGTAAATTTTCATCGCTATATTCCGCCTCATCCTGTTTCATCATCAATGGCCCAGTAAAATTCGATGCAGCCATTTCGGTGTTGCCGTTAGCGCCAAAGCTCCTAAATATGACATACACACCGCACATACATAGAGGGCAATAACTGCCGGTACCGTATAAGCAAAGTTCATCTTCGTCATCCACGCGGTAACTATAATAAGCATAAAGGGATGAATTAAATAAATGCCATAAGAATGCTCTCCCAACTGCTCCCATACGGCCCTAGCCGTATCCGAAATCGGCGACGCCTGAAAATAAAAGAGGAAGAAAAGCGTTCCTGCTCCGGTATACACCATGCCCATCGGACTCAGCTGATGAATGGTATAAATAGCTTCCAATAAGGTATAGTGCCACTCATTCATAACGTAGTAATACCCGCCCAGCATAGCCATGATCGACAAGGCGAACACCGTGGTCAACACAACGCGCCATCGCCAAAACAACGCGGGAATCACTTCATACTTTTCAGCCAATACCGCTCCCAACAAGAAAATCCACACATAATGAGCCACCCAGTAATTAAGGCGCATAGAGTATGCATACTGTAATGCCGGATTTTCAAAGACAATGTGTCCGCCAAAATAGGCAAAGTAAAAGTTAAACGCCGTTTGCCCAATAAAAATCACTGACAGCCATAGCACTGGATGGGGCAAAATGGCGCGCACTATAACGCGCCACACAGGCATGAGCAAATAAAACCACAGCAAGATAACCATAAAATATAAATGGTAATAACCATTGCCGAAAAACAAAGTAGGCAGTAGATAACGCGGTAGCAAACCGTCCCAGCTATGCATGGTAAGGCCACTGTAAATACTATACAGCAACGACCAAGCTAAATACGGCCACAGCACGACCTGTATACGGCGACGCAAAAAGGCACCGTACGAGAAGGGGGCATCTACCGGAGTGTGGTAGAACAAGCCAAATGCCGACAAGAAGAAAAATGCCGGCACCGAAAAGCGTGACAAAATTTCCAGCACACTGATGAGTTGCGGATTGGCCGCCGGATTTAAAAGAGCAATCGACCCGACATGGATTGCTATGACGCCAAGCATACACAGCCCGCGCATGTAGGTGATTTCCGGCAAAAAGGGGCGCTTCATACAACTCCTCCTTACTGCTCTTTCGTTACAGGTACGGCTTGGGATACACCGGCTGCTTCACCGTTTTGTGCCGCTTTAGCCGCCGCTTCTGCTTTGGCTTTCGCTTCTTGTTCCGCTTTTTCGCGGGCGATGCGTTCACGTTCAGCAGCTTCCCGCGCCAAGCGAATTTCTTTCTGCAACGGCACTACCGGTTCATCATACACACTGATATCCGTTTCGAACAAGCGTCCCCACGGGAAGCGAGCCGATACACGACGCGGATCGACACCTAAATACTTATCGGCAAAATCCTGTATACGTTCTACTAAGTATTCCTGTAATTTTTCGTTAAGCGTACCGGTATAACGTACATTATCCGTGCGAATCGAGTCTTGCATACGGTAAATATCTTTGCGAATGTTTGCCTGATATGCCCAGTTATCCAAATATTGCTGTGTCAGCATATCCTGATGTGCCTGCGACGACATAGCCTTACCTAATACGCCCTGTGCAATCGCATAACCTACGGTGTTGCTCGCCGTATTCCAACCATTATAGGCATCCAGTTTGTAGAGCAAGCCCCGTTTGTACAAACCATATACCAGCGTATTGTCCGAACCGTTGGAGTACGCTATGTCAGCCAGACTGACCGGCACACCTTCATTGATTGCTGTTTCTACCTGATCCAGGAATGCATTGGTGCTCTTAGAAATCATCGGGAAATTTTCAAAGGCTTCCGATTCTCCCGTCACCTTGCCCAGCGGCGTATTAACTGCCAACAAAATATCCGGTCGACCATTGACGGTCATCGTACCGCCTACCGCTTCAATATGTTCGGCAATCGTCTTGGCAATCGTTTGATCTTCGTAATGTGGCAAGGTTTCACCGCCACCGCCTAAGGGATAGATAACCTCAAAGGATGGTGAGGTCCCTTGTTTATCTACATACGCTCTGGCCATAAGAAGTAATCCCAGCTGATCTGCTCCGGGGAAACTACCATACTGTTGTTTGGATAATCCCTTGCTGTACTGCTGTAAATAACGACTTTCCATGGCCGACTGCGACAACGAGCTGGTGTCGTCATGCCCCAGCGCAAAATATTTGAACACACCGCTGCGCGTAGCATCGATAAGTGCACGATTGACGGCCATATTCTTTTGACGGCGGTTAAACCAGTCTTGTAAAAACTCTACCGGCACCGTCGCCTGTAAACTGAATAAATCCTTTTGTTCGTCTTCGCTCAGACCTTCAGAGTCTAATTTATCCTGTAGCGCAGCAATTCTAAAAATCGTCGGCCCATAGGAATCATAATAAGACGGTTCTACACCACCGCCACTGGCACGAGGCGAACGCATGACCGTACCAAAAGCATAAATAGGTACGCGCGGATATTTTTTGTGCAACAATTCAATAGATTTGGTGCGATTCAATAACGTCGGCAATGCGAGATCATGTTTACGGGAATCAACAAGACCACCGTAAATTAAAGTATCTGTACTGAGCACCATAATATCGGCACGTGCTGCATTTTCATCGACCCAAGACCAAATCTGATCGGCTTCCCCATGATAATTACTACCGGAGATTAAATGCTCCGGCGGAGTAATCACCGTATATCCGGCACCGCGTGCCGTGTCTACCGTATAGGACAGACTTACCGGTCGATTATCCTGCGGCACATACAATATTGTTTCTGCCTGCGCCGTCGAGCTTCCCCACAAGACGGCCGTTGCCAGCACACCGGCCAGCATGGAAAGATATCTTCCCACGTATCTCAACTCCTTTATCACCTATATCGTGTTGGTTATTAGTATTTTATTATTATACCATTTTCACAACAGTTGAGAAAATCCAAATCTATATACCTCGACAGCTAATGCCCATAAAGGCGGTGTACGCAATGTGTTTTCTTTGCCTATACCGATTGATGCAACAGATACAATCTACACTAAGGGTAGACCTCTAATAAACACGGGGCATGAAGGGTAGGCATCTAATAAACACGGGGCAAACTCCATTCATAACGAATGGCTGCCGTGCGAATAAGAAAAACGGTTATGAAGGAACCGTATGAAGCATATAGCCATGCACCGTCATAACCAAATACGTAATAAACAGCACTACCGATAATAGCCGGCAACGCATACACTTCTTCCCGAAGCACCGATGGCACACGTTGAGCCAATACATCACGAATCATACCGCCACCGACGGCTGTTAAAATTCCCAGTATCATACAGAAAATAGGATATTGAGGATATGCATATACACCCACACTGGTACCCGTCACCGTAAATGATGCCAGCCCAATCGTATCCGCCGTTAAATATATACGACGTACCCAACGCGTTGACATATGATGATCCTGTTTCGAACGATACACCATGAATACCGCTATTGTCACCGCCAACGTGAGCAGTACGTAAAATCCCGTCTGCAATGAATTTGGCGGGAAGTGTCCTACTAATATATCACGCACAATACCGCCACCGATAGCCGTGGCCAAAGCCAGCACCAACATACCAAAAATATCCATGCGTCGTGACACCCCGACTAATGCACCGGAAATAGCAAAGGCAATAGTGCCTACAATTTCAAACGAAGTCCATAAGAATTCCATAGTTACCTCATCAGTATATCCAGATAATTACTTCTCAAAACGGTTCGTACGTTCATATTATAATAACATATGATTCGCTGTGTATATGCTCTCCACCTACTCGATAACATATTGTACGATTTACTATAGCATATCCGTATCAGGTAGACAACAAAAAAGCGCTTCGCCTGCATCATAACCTAATTTGTTATAATACAAACGAAGCGCTATAGCTCCCGTGAAAATGGCGGAGAAGGAGGGATAAGCACATAAAATCCAGTAAACATCTATATCCTTAGCCCCTAATAAATTCTAGGGAGCACAAAAGGGAGCAATAACATATAATCACCTCATCCGGTCGGCATATAGTCGGCCGGTTCTTTTTGTATCGGAAATACTCGGTTGTGTCTCTTCATAGCAGCCGTTAATGCCCGAATAGCCTTTTTATCATCGCCCCTATGCCGAACAATATAAAAGTAGTTGTCTGTTAAAAAATCATATTGCCCCGGAGTGAGCCCATGGCACAGCAAAGCATACAACAAGTCTATACCTTCCTGTATTTCCTTGTATATTTCAAGTAACCGTTCTTTTTTCCGTTCTAGTCCAACCAATACATCAGATATATCACCTCTACTTTTACTACCTCGTTCCCCTAAACCGCTCAGAGAACTGCCACGTACTCCATAAAATGCCTGTATCTCACCTTCTAGCTTTCGGGCTTCTTTCCCTATTTTTTTATATCTTATCAAACAAGCCTTTATTTCCAATTCTTCGGCTGACAATCCTACGGGGGTGTGCCACACCTTATTACATCCACTACATGATATTCTGTCCTTTTGCTCTTTTTGCCTTTTCTGTTCTTTCTGCTTCTTACGTTGCTTTAATATATACTTTTCTTCCTTGTACGCCCGATAGTTCACATTACCACCTCAACAAAAAGGGGGCTTTCTGCCCCCTCAGCTATACGATAGCTTGATAATAGATTGCCTTAGCTTTATTTTTTAACACGAATGCATCATAACAAATACGACCTTCTACCAGGTTACCATTAATCCCCGGCGGATTATCATGAATCTTATAATCTTCTAGCTTGATAGGTGCCACTGTAGCCATTGGATGAATAAGCAAAAAGCCGAATTTTTCCGGCAAACGAATAGTTGGTACTTTAATTACCATTGCCCCATCCAACAAACCAATTACGCCCCGCAATCGTAAATCATTGCCAACATCACTTTGTAAGACGATTTCATCATTCTTTTTCATCATGGCATACACTGCCGGAGTAACTAACAACACTCTTCCCACTTCATGCACCATGGCATCATCTAACGTTTGGCTCGCTTTCAATACTTCATCATATATATTACTTGCCGTAAGATCTACTGCTTCCGGCTTCGTACCTGCTCCACTGCATATTTTTTGATATACATACATATCAATTTCAGGTATAACTACCTCTCTTTGTTGTCTCGCCAACGCCGTGGCGGCTTCTAACGCTAGTTTGGTTTCATCCATATCAAGGCTATCAATAACAAATGTAAACGACCGATCACGACTTAATGCCATTTCTTCGGTTGTTGCGTCTAAGTCACTCACTGCCCCGTATCGGCTCCAGTTCTTACTTGTCGCCCCATTACGCCCATAATCATTCATGGGGCTAGTAGTCACTTTATATATGCGCACCGAATGCGCCCCTATCCAGTCAAAGTCCCGATTAGTCAATAAAGAGGTTTTACTTTCTGCCGTAAACTGTTCATCTACATATCCTTTATAATCAGTAGCTAAATTAATTGTTGCCATTATTTTTCACCCTCACGCACGAATATTTTACGTACAGGATCCACTGATTGGGTATTACCTAATGGTCTACCGCTTACACCGCTGCCCGGTTTTTGCGTATCACGGACTAACCAAGCCCGCCCCATTACATCGTCCAGCAATTCATCAAGCGTTACTTGCTTATCCCCTCGTGTGATAACTAGTTCGCCCTTATCATCAACAGACATACAATTATGTAATAGTTCTGCCATAAAAGGGGCATCCATACAACGCCTTTTTTCTAAGCCTTGCAATAAATCCGCTTTTCCTTTTGCTAAAGTGTGTTTTTTTCGCTGTTCCAATCTGTCAGCGTTTGCCGTTTCTAAATCTGCCCGTAAGCGTGTGACCTCTTCTTGCAAAGCTACTAAATTATCGGCATCTTTATTATATCTTGCCCGCTCCCGTTCTAGTCGTTCCTGTACAATTCCATTTACTTCTTCCTGTGTAAACATCTTCTTATCATTTTTATTTTCTTCTTTCATTTTTTACCTCTTTTCCCTGTTAGTTCAGTATGTACCAAAAAAAAAGCGCAGGAAAGACATTATCACATGTCTTTCCCACGCTTATATTGCTTACCAGTATATCACTAGCGGTACTAAATTAATTATATCATAAAAAATATTTGCATACTATTATTTACAGTATGAATTATTCCAAATAGTCTTTTTTATCTATAAGAAAATCACATAGATTTTACATTACTTCCGATAATATATCATTATTGGAGGTAATTATTTCTTTTATCCAAGCAAAAAACCTTGTATATATGCTTTATTTCTACTTATGCATTCACATCATGGCTTATATACAAGGTTTATACATCAACATTTCATATTTATCCTATTTTTTTATTGTTTTATGCAGTTTTTGGCGTCCGATAGTAAATATTATAAGTCCCATTTTCATCTAGCTTTACTTTAACATTTCCCACCGGATAATTGGCTTTTATATAATTTACCCAACGCGTCACTTGCTCTATGTTATCCGCCCTAACATGTACTTTCATACAGTAATCTCCTTACCCTCAAAAAAAGCTTATCATTTCCTAACATCTTTTCTTGTCGCATTGCGTTTTCTCTCTTCCCTTATCCCTAAAATTCTCCCGATTGCCAATGTTTTCCATATCACCATTGGCATACTTTCGTTACTCCGTATATTTCGCACAATATATTCAACAATTTCTACTCCATCTTCTTCGCTACCGGTAAAATCAGCCAAACAGGAGAACCTGCTTAATTTATATATTTTTTCACAATCCAACATCTTAATCATCCCTTCTATTTTCAGTCTTTCGGCGTTCATTCGGCGTTTATAGTTCATTTCTTTGTAATTTCACCTCTAAAGTGTTTCAAATATTTATCAGGTATAATCTATCCAACGTATAGCGTGAAACATATTACAGGCGATTTTTACCCACTTTTTTTACTGTTTTATCATCTAACGTACATCGGCAATAACCGTATCAGACAAAAACAGCCCTAAAAAATCGTTATCGTATTTTTTCAGCAAATCTTCTTTATCGCTCGAAGTAATTACTACCGTAGATAACCTATCGTCTTTCCGTTCAGCTAACAAATCGAATAGATCCGCCCTGTTACGCTTATTGCTGTCCTCGGTACCTAGGTATGCCAAAATTAGTAATGTAGCTTTTTTGGCTCGGCTTATGATCGTCTTAGCCTGCTCCGTGCTGTCATACCTCTCACGCCTTAATAGTTGATGGGGAGTTGTCCACACAGCCCCACGCCCCAGCTTGTTACATTCATTGGCCAATGCCGCCGCTAATTCGTAGCCTACGCCGTATACTGCCGAGATAATCATAAGGTTAGCCCCCTTGCTTATATTGGACAGTAAATTATTTGCATACCTTCCAAAATTTGCAAACCCTTCTTTTTGCTTTAAAGATATACCTTCATTTTGCATAGATTGCCATGTCTTTTTTCGAACAGCTTCCAGCGTGCAAGCTTCGTATTTCCTCGGTATACCGGCAAGCCTTTTTTCTCCCTTGCCGGCTCTTTCAAATGTATTTCCGTTACTATCACATCCGGCAATTACTCTAGTCCATGCGTTTGTTTCAAATCCTAGGCCCTTCTTCACTTCGTCAATACTACTTTTCAATCCCTCTTCAATTATGGCTAAGCGGTTTATATCCCGGGTATTGTACCAAAGTCCCTGTTCCGCAATTAGTCCCCCTGTATCTTGCTTCAGCTTCACAATATCACCACCTTAAAACGGCATTTCCTCATAACTGTTGATCATCACCTTTTTTTCCGGTTCTGTTTCCTTTGATTTGCTTACTTCGTCAGAATATCCTGTATTAGAATAGCTGTTGCGGTTCCAATTTCGTATAGCTGCTTGCCAGTTCTTCATAGGCTTATTTCTGCCGACTGTCCACCCGTTAGATTCGTAGTAGTCAAAAAAACGTTCTGCATCAACTTGATAATTATTTTCTTGAATAAAGTTCTTTATCTCTTCCAAGGTTGGAATTTTAAATCGGTTAGTTTTTTTAGTTGGTTCAACATCACTATTAAATATATTATGTATATCTCTTTCTCTTACTCTGTATAAGTTATCACTGTGATACTTACTGTGATACTTACTCTGATACCTACTTTCGCTTTTGTTACTTACTTCGTTACCTACTTCGTTACCTACTTCGTTACTTACTTTGTTACCTACTTCGCTTTTGTTACTTACTTCGTTACCTACTTCGTTACTTACTTTGTTACTTACATTCCAAGGCGTTAGAATTCTATATACAGGTGCCTTTTTATTGCCTTCACCTTTTTTATATTCAATCAATCCATGATCCACTAGCTTTTTTCGGGCTCTAAAAACTCCCATTTTAGATAACCCACTTTTTAATTCCAAATTTACAGAAGGCACAGAAAGTACTATCGGTCTTCCTGCGTTATTCCATATACGAGCTAAGCCAAACCACAAAGCAATTTCGCTAGCTCCTAGCCTTCGGGTAGTTTGCCATCTGTCAAACTCTTGCAACAATTCTAAATACGTCAAAACCACCACCCACTTTCTAAAAAAATAGGTGTATTATTTGCTCCAAATGATGTATTATTAAAGCATAAGCCAAAATATCTGTTGTGAAAATTAAGGCTTGTACTTTGTACCGTTGGTGTTCCCGCACCGGCGGTACTTTTTTTATTCTCCTTCATTGAAACAACCGCCCTTCTTCATGTAAATTTTTCACTTCCTGCATAGCACCTTGAATATTTTTTTGTGCTAGTAACATACTCATCCGCAATGCGCTATATTCTTCCATGCCTCGCACTTCGTCTAATTCATTTAAGCAACTATCCACTAATAACTTAATAGCCTCTATTTTCTTCATCTTGGTTACTCCTTAACATACGCTAGATCCAAAGAGTTGATATACTCGTCAAAGTCTACCAATGATACCAGTACCAACCTAGGGCTAATCCTTTTAAATGAATTAGCATATTTACGTGTAGCCGCCATCTTCTTAGTCAACCTCCATACAGTTGTACGAGAAATGCCGTACATCTTAACCAGCTTACACGGTTGTACATACTGCACCGCATCCGTTTTTTGCTTAATATTCACCATAATAAAAACTCCTTTCTAAAATCGCCTATAAAGTGTTTCAAATTTAATTCAGATAGAAAAAACTTTTACCGCTTATTATTTTGCGTTTCTACGTCACCACAGAGGACTGTCCGAGGTGATTGCATGATAATAAAATAAAGCCCTCTATGGTTACCGCCTAGTCACAAGTAAATAATTCGGCAACCGGCATTCTTAATGCTTCAGATAATTTATTAGCTGTCCCCACATTGCACGGCTTCCCCTTTAATACCCTTTGTACTGTTGCAGGTGTAACGCCTGCTTTTTGTGATAATGCGCTTTGATTGACATTTTGTAATAATATAGCCCTTTTCAGTGCTGATATATCAGCTTTAAATACTAAACTCATTATTTAATCTCCTTTCTACTTCACAATGTTGTTTGAAATTACATTTTTATTTTAAAACACATTTTAGTTTAAGCCAACAACATTGTTGTTTAAAATTACATCTTCATATTATCTAACAATGTATGATACAATGGTGACGAGGTGATAATATGATAATTTCTAACCTATCAATGATTATAGACAAAAGAAAAGGTATGACGGTTTACGGCTTATCCCAAGCGGCCAATCTTCCTAGGACATTTATACAAGGGTTATATGACAATTCGTTTCAAATGCTTAATGTCACATATTTAAACCAACTATGTAAATTCTTAAAGCTAGATGTAAATGACATTATCTGTTATTTTCCTTTTGACTTCGCTATTTCCGTATCCGCCGATAAACAAAAAGTCGTTGTGAAAATGGATTTTGTAGACGAATCATTTATAATATTTAATTTAGATGTTCGCCTAAAACCCCCTATAGCTTTGGTTTCTGTAAGTCATGACGATTTCGAAAATTGGCGTTCTTGTTTTGAACACGAAAACGAAGCCTTATATCTTCATCTTTTAGAAGTGATAAAGAGCAAATTAATAGAAGCGTTAGATTACAAGGAATTAAAAGTTGGCTTTGCTCCTAGCATTACAATGTTCACCGAATTATAGCCGCTAGCCAGTCCAATACCGTCACATAACGGTGTACCATGTGGATAGAAGAAAGACAAACAAAAAAAGGCCTTCGTTACCGGTATAACGAACGTTACACAGATAGCAAAGGCCGTACTAAGAAAATCAGTATTACATTAAACTCTAATAGCCGTATAGCGCAAAATACAGCGTCACGGCTTCTATATGAAAAGATAGCGCAAGCGCAAGAACAGGAAAAGGAGGACAAAGAAATTACCTTTGCCCGTGTGGCCACAGAATGGCAAGAACACGCAGCCTTATCCGTTAAGCCTATGACTGCCGTTAATCACAAATTACACGTAAAAAAAGCACTGGCCATATTACCCGATGGCGCAAAATTAGCCGATTTAACCGCCGTTGATATAGAAAAGGCAATGTATGAACTATATTATAACGGCTCTCTTACATACGGGTATTGCCATGCCGTATTACAAACTATTAAGCGCATATACAAGTATGCCAAACGTAGGAGGCTAATTAGTGATATAGCAGATATACTTGAAGTAGAATTAAACCGCAAGCCATATACTGCATCTGAGTTGGTTAAGAAAAAAGAAAAGTTTCTTGATCATGACGAATTACGGGAGTGCTTACGCCAATTACACCAGCTACATAAGCCTATAGCCCTCATGATGGAGTTTATCAGTCGCACCGGGCTACGGTGTAGCGAATTACTAGCGTTACGCGTACAGGATTATGACAAAGAAAATAGGCGTATTCACATAAACGGTACTATTATACAGCATACATCGGTAAATAGTAACGTCGTGCGTGGAACGCCTAAAAATATATATTCCGTTCGCTATGTGGCTTTAGATAGCCGGTCTGTATCAATCCTAGATAGTTTTATCCTAGAAAATAAAAAACGCGCTCTATGGTTTAAAGGATACGATGATAAAGGCTATATCTTTACAACTAACCGGGGCAACCCGTACAATCTCCAGTACATCGGCCACTATTTACGCCGGCTACAAATTGAAGGTAAACATGTTACCACGCATATATTCCGTCATACACATATAAGCATATTAGCCGAATTAGGCATTCCCCTAAAGGCCATCATGCAACGAGTAGGCCATAACGATCCTAAGACTACGCTAAGCATATATACGCATGTTACAGAAAATATGCAAAATGACGTTATTAATAAATTAGAAAAATGCACCCTATAATTTTAGGGTGCATTCAGGGAGCAAAGAGACCCGTAAAAATAGAAAAAAGAAGAAACGTATCAAATTACAAAAACCTCAGAAATACGCATGCCCGCTATATTCTGAAATACATTGATACATTTCTTCTTATGCTCCTAAAAATGGCGGAGAAGGAGGGATTTGAACCCTCGCGCCGGTTTTGCCGACCTACCGCATTTCGAGTGCGGACCCTTCAGCCACTTGGGTACTTCTCCGTGCTGCACGCCGCTCTTTGAAAAAGTCTTTCATAATCTGACTGCATTCATCAGACAATACACCGGCTACTACCACGGGCTCATGATTTAATCCCGGATGGCTCAGTACATTGAATAAAGACTCAACGGCACCGCCCTTGTAATCGCTACTGCCATATACCACCTTGTCCAGACGACTGTTGATAATGGCACCGGCGCACATCGGACACGGCTCTATAGTAACATAAAGCGCGCATCCGGTCAACCGCCAACGTGAAAGTAATTCGCAAGCTTCGCGGATGACTAGCATTTCCGCATGTGCCGTTGCATCATGGTCAATTTCACGTCGAT
This sequence comes from Veillonella magna, assembly GCF_959600285.1. Classification (NCBI taxonomy): domain Bacteria; kingdom Bacillati; phylum Bacillota; class Negativicutes; order Veillonellales; family Veillonellaceae; genus Veillonella; species Veillonella magna. Next base: position 15,650 of record NZ_CAUGKU010000019.1, read on the forward strand.
TATGATGACGTGAAATAATCTGTCCCTCGTGCACCAGCACAGCACCGATAGGAATTTCCCCCATCGCATAGGCCTTGCGGGCCTCCGCCAACGCTTCACGCATATAGTCTTGATCTGTCATTACCGATCTCGTTGTTCTTTTGACACTAATACATATTAGTCAACAACGGCAATAACTTCAACTTCTACTTGGAAGTTAGCCGGTAATTCTTTAACAGCTACGCAGCTACGTGCCGGTTTGCTGGTAAAGTAATCAGCATAAATAGCATTAAATTTGGCAAAGTCATTGATGTCTGCCAAGAAGCAAGTCGTCTTTACAACCTTGGAGAAGTCTGTACCGGCTTCCTTCAAAATAGCTTCGATATTTTTCATAGCCTGCAAGGTTTGCGCCTCTACGCCTTCTTGCAATGTGCCGGTAGCCGGATCAATGCCCCCCTGACCGGAAATAAATACAAAGCCATTCGCTACAATTGCCTGGGAGTATGGTCCCAAAGCCTTCGGTGCCTGTTCTGTGTGAACTGTTTTCATGCGTATCAAAACTCCTTTCGCAGGTTCCCCTACAACAATAAATTTATACGTCTATTGTACTCGAAATTTATAAAATATACAACGCAATAATTCATTTTTATTAATTTATAAATAAGCTAAAATCATTAATAATCCCGTTCCATAGGTTACCATCATTATCGGTTGGCATTACTACGTGTTTCAGATAGAATACAATTATAGATACTCGCAAATAAGAAGGAGCCCTTTTATGAACACCCAATCAAATGAACGCATCATCTATATACACTCGTTAACACTGCCTCGGCTAGGACCGCTCACGCTTTACAGCGACGGTACTCACCTCATCGGCCTTGCCATGCCCACACAAAAATATGATACTATCGGGACTGCCCAATATATTTCTAAGACTTTACCTATTTTTGAGGAAACAGAAGCTTGGCTTCACGCCTATGAAGAGGGAAATGATCCCGGTCCCGTGCCGCCTTTACAACCGGAAGGAACCGACTTTCGAAAAAGAGTATGGCATGCGCTTTTAACAATTCCTTACGGCCGGTTAACAACCTATGGTGATTTAGCCACAGTCGTTTACGGTAACAAATGCGGTGGCTTGTCAGCCCGCGCAATAGGCGGTGCTGTAGGTCACAATCCAATTCCCATCATCATTCCCTGCCATCGCGTCATCGGCCATGATGGTTCGCTCACCGGGTATACGGGCGGATTAGATATCAAGATACGACTTCTCGAACTGGAACACCTTACCGTAACCGATAACCAGGTTATATCACCGCCGCTTATTTCAACAGCTTCGTTAATAACGGAGACATAACATCTCTTTCTGCATCAGGTGTAATCATAAGGTAAGCAATCGGTGTTTGCGGTGCCGCAGCTACGGCAGCACCTACGTAGTACGGCAAAAGGATGCCTTTCGTATGTACTTGGACACGTGTGCCCGTGACAAAGGTATCATATTGTTGTCCATGCATCAGCTTCACTGGTTCCTGATCTCGCAGCGTCACCGTCGTATCACTGTTAGTACCTGTCTTTACAGCCTGCATTGTCTGCCAAGCAGCCAATGCTTCATCACTATTTTGCCATGCCTCGCTGAGTCGCTGTGAAATTACGGATGCCACTTCCGGGCGCAAGCGCCATGCACCGTCATTATCTGTCGTTCCTGCTAATGCATACAACGAACCACCGAGTACACCTAGTTGTAACCCTTCAGGCAAATACTTCTTCACCTTGCCTGCCATAGCATCGGCCAGCATATCCGGTGTAACTCTCGCTTTTACCATCCACGCCGTATAGTGACGATCGTTTTTCGTTTTCTGTAGCTGATATACATCAATATCACCGTTGGCAATCATCTGTGCGATTTGCATGCCCCGTTTTTCTTTATCCGTATTATGCGCTGCCGCTACACTGCCAATATATTCATCAACAACTTGTTTTATGATGGGTGACATATCTGACTGAGAGAGCTTACGCACTGTTACCCCCTCATCAGCCAGCACGTTCAAGCCCGGTTCCTGCGCCGTTACCGATGTAGCCTCGCCACGCATAACAGCACCCAAATCAATCGTCCGTGCCGAATCGTTATCGGCTGCCCACACGGCCGGTGCAGCGATTGCCGTCGTTACACCCCCGATAAGCAATAATCGTTTCCATTGTATACACATCTCTATCATCCTTTCAAAATTACTCAGTCTCTATTGTTTCACTTGCCATAATTCGTTCATCTGTTGTTGCCAATACTCATAATCCGAGTCATTGGTAAGAACGCTCATCGAGGTAATGCCATCTTTCTCATAGCGTTCCAATGTAAGTAATCCCAACGGAAATACGAAGCCATCTACCTCCAATGCGCCTCGTTGGGTAGATAAAAATCCTTTGCCCAGTGCAGTCTGTACCGGTGTACCAAAATTAATATCATATTGATGCCAATGCGTATTCTTTAGAAGATCAAGGCCTGCCTGTGCCGCACGGCGCTCTCCCTCCTTCATCGGTTCGCCAACAGTACCGCGATTCCGTTCATCTAGATACCATTCACCTAAATACACTAATGCATTGCGTCCCGTATCTAATACTTGATACGCTTTATATGCATCATCCACCGTCTTAGGACTTTCCTTGTCATTTAAGTAATCCTTATGCGCTAAGTAGTAACCAAGCGGACTATATTGTTGCGGATACGCCGGCTGTAATTTCCATAGCGCATCCAAGTCACCGCGCAAGGTAGTTACATACTGTTCCACCCCTTTTACGCGCTGTATAAATCGACTATAGTCTTCGGCAGTGAGTTTATGTGTCTTCTCTTTTGTAGATGCACCGGCCACTGACGACGGTAAAACCGCACTTTCCCGTTCCTTTTCCAAGGTTGTCGTCAGTGTAGCGAGCCCCTTTTGTGCGTCCGTCATACTATCATCAACAACTTCCTTGGCCATATCCATGAGTGGCATAATGTTTCCATCCGTAAGATCTTCCACTACAAAGGCTGTATGCAAACCAACCTTATCTTCACCACGCAGCTGATGATACTGCGTCTTGGATTGTACCTTAGCCAATTCATCGAGTAATTTTTTTAGTTTCACCGGTACATCGCTGGGTAACGGAGGCACCGTGGTCTGCATATGTTGAAGCGTTTTCTTGTCCGCCCCATCATAGCTGACCGTAGTCACCGTCATTCCCTTCGGTAAGGGAAGTACCTGACCGTCAATCGTCGTCAGGCTCACGCCGGAGGTAGTAATGGTCGGTGATACCGTCTTTGTAACCGGTGTTGATATATCTTGGCTGCCCGTCTGTGTTCCCGTTGCATCTGCCGCATATAGATGTCCGCCCATGGATACAATCGCAGCTGCCATCACGGCCAGTGCTAGTTTTTTACTTTTACGCGACCACAGATTGTGTCTCTTCATCACGGCTGATGTATGTAATTGTTTCATACTATTCCTCCTTAACCCTCATAACATTACCCGCATCAATCACTCTTAGTATACTGTAAAATCCGCCTCGTATGCAGTTCTACTATGACAGGCTTAGATTTTACTTTTCTCTGAAAGTAAGCTACAATGATAATCGAATTGCTCAATTACAATGAGTAGCAAGTACTAACGTTCTTGGTGCAGTTATACGGCACCCACTTTATATTACAGTATATTGATGTAAAATGAATCCTTCATGATACAAACATGATACAAAGGAGATTATCATTATGACCTTCCCTCAGTTTTTTAGACTCGTCCGTCCCCGTACGCTGACGGCAGCCTTTAGCCCGGTAGTACTGGGCGCTGCGTATGCCTATGCCAGTCATACCCCGGCACACCCCATCGCTGTATGCTTAGCCTACACGCTTATGGTACTGGCTTGTGTGATATCCGCACAAATGGCAGCCAATATGTGGAACGAGTATTTCGATTTCAAGTCCGGCCTTGATTTAAACCAAGCCATCGGCAACAGTGGCTCCATTGTCCGCGAAGGCATCGCGCCTTCACAGATTAAGCGGCTCGCCGTATCCTTTACGATTTTCCCCTTGTGCTTAGGGCTTTTCCTGTCCGCCTTGGTAACTTGGTGGTTTATCCCTGCAGGCATACTCTGTATCTTAGTAAGCCTGCTTTACTCCGGCGGTCCTAAGCCATTATCCCGCACGCCCTTTGGCGAAGTAGCCTCCGGTTTAGCTATGGGGTTTGCCATCGTAATGATTACTGCCTTCGTCTGGACCGATGCATTGACCTGGGATTTACTGATTCCCGCTGTTCCTTCTACTATTCTTATCGGTACCATCATGATGACCAACAACCTTCGTGACTTCAGTAATGATAAAGTACACGGTCGCCGTACCTTGGTCATTTGCATCGGCAAATCTGCCGGTATTCAACTTTTGGCTATCCTATTTGCCTTTTGCAATGCTTGGCTCGTAGGATTTGCTTTTGCCGGACTCATCTCTTGGTGGTCGTTAGCAGCGGTCGTATATACTGTACCGGCTATGCGCGCCGTGCGTATTCTCGATCGTTATGCCGATGCTATCAACATGGACGCGGCCATGAAATTTTCTGCTATGGGTACTACCGTGTATCACATTCTCTTCGCAGCCGGTCTTCTCATCGGCCGCTAATAATCTAATAATTCACAAATATAAAACCCCGATATCCGACTTCGCATCTTTCAAAGAAAACCAAGTCGAATACCGGGGATTTTATTATATATTATTAACTATACTATGTGTTGCTGTTCTTATTGCTGTTCGTATCGCTATTCTTATTGCTGTTCCCATTCCGCATGGAAGGTACCTTCCTTATCCACGCGCTGATAAGTATGCGCACCGAAAAAGTCGCGCTGTGCTTGAATCATATTCGCCGGCAACACACCGCGGCGATAGCTGTCATAATAATCCAAGGACGATGAGAAAGCCGGTGTCGGAATGCCGTATCGTTTGGCAGCGATAACCGCTTCGCGCCAGTTGTCCTGATGCGTTTCGATAGCCTCCTTAAAGAATGGATCTAAGAGCAGGTTTGCCAAGTCGGGATGATTAGTAAAGGCGCGTTTAATATCTTCCAAGAATACCGCACGAATAATGCAACCGCCACGCCATAAAAGGGCCATATCTCCAAAATTAATCGTCCAACCATATTCATGAGCCGCAGCTTTAATAAGGGCAAACCCCTGTGCATAGGAGCAAATCTTCGATGCATATAGGGCGGAGTGAATCGCTTCAATAAGTGCCTTCTTGTCACCAGCAAAGGTAGCGCTAGGACCGCGCAATACCTTAGCGGCTTCTACACGTTCCTCCTTGTACGCCGACATGCCGCGAGCAAATACAGCTTCTGCAATTGTCGGAATCGGCACACCCAAATCAAGACCTTCTTGGCTTGTCCATTTACCCGTACCTTTTTGTCCGGCTTTGTCAAGAATACATTCTACTAAGGGCTTTCCGCTTTCCTTATCTTTGACATGCAAAATCTTAGCGGTAATTTCAATCAAATAGGAATCGAGAATACCTTTATTCCATTCTTCAAATACATCGCCGATTTCATCATCGCTCATGCCCAATAATTCCTTCATCATAAAGTAGGCTTCGGAAATAAGCTGCATATCGCCGTATTCAATGCCATTGTGAACCATCTTTACATAATGACCGGCACCGTCATCACCGACATAACTGCAGCACGGTCCATCGGTAACCTGTGCAGCTATGGACGTAAATATCGGCGCCAATTCTTCATAGGATGCACGGGTACCACCCGGCATAAGACTCGGTCCGTTCAAGGCACCTTCTTCCCCGCCGGATACACCAACACCGAGATAGCGGAAGCCTTTAGCTTCCAGTTCTTTACAACGTCGACGAGTGTCGGCAAAGTATGAGTTGCCACCATCAATCAAGGTATCGCCCGGTTCCAAATACGGCAAAAAGGCCTGAATCATGTCGTCCACCGGCTGTCCCGCTTTCACGAGGAACATAATCTTACGCGGCTTAGCCAGCATATGTACCAATTCTTCCGGAGTCATAGCACCGCCGATAGTACCTTCATCACCGTAATTCGCAACAAAATCCTTCGTCTTTTGCGGGGTGCGGTTGTATACGGCGATGGAAAAACCGTGGCGAGCAATGTTACGCGCTAAATTTTGCCCCATAACAGCTAAGCCGACCAACCCGAATTCATATTTCATCTCTGTCATGTGAATCCTCCTTTTGTTCATGGTGTAACGCCAAGTCGCGCGCTCGACAAATCACGGCTTTAAATACCGGTGGTATCAGCTCATCCGTCAAATGATAGGCGATGCGTCGTCCTACGATGACACCTTTGTTACTGTAAAACCAGGAAAAGTAATACTCCTTTAAATCTTTATATTGTCTGTCGGATATATGTGATAGACGCCGCGGTGATATTTGCGTACGCTGCACTGACAGTTTTGCCAACCCTCGCTTGAGCATGTCCCGCGTCACCGTACCGTGACCGTCCTCCACCAAATCCGCTACAATCTTATCTAATATATCACGCCGTTTGCGCCCTAGCAAGTGCGTTACAATTTCTGCTTCAAAGCATAACGTGTCCGTAAAAAAAATATTCTTAGAATTGCGACTATACTTCTCGGACACATCTTGATCATACAGCACTACCGTAGGGATGGAAAACCTTCGGAACAGCTTAGCCAGTTTACTGATGGACGACTCACCGCGCGCATTAATCAAACAAATACCATAGTAATCAAAATTAACTCCGATATGTTCGCCAAAACCACGAAAGCTGCCGTATTCCGTTTCCCCTTCCACTAAGATAATTGCCCGCGCATACAAGGCTTCTTTAGCCTCCGGAAAATGCATAATCAAATGTTTTTCCAGTTCTCGGGGAAAGAAAAAACTAGCCCCACAGGCGGTAGCGATATGCCCGTTTGTATCCCGATAAAAACGAATGATATTGCGGTAATCATCAATCAGAGCATCCGTGGCATGAGTGACAATAAAAAGCTGTCCCCGCAAACCATCAATGCCGAAAAGTCCCTTTAAAAGAGCCGAAAAGGAACTGCTCTCGTTAGACAGTAGTTTGCGGTAGCAGCTAAGCACGGCGCGCTGTAAATATGGGTTCAGCCGAATTTCCGGTTCATCCACACTGACCAACAGCGGCAAGTAACACCGATCACCGGATACATACACCAGTGATTCGCGCAGATTAGCAGCCATACTTTGACTGCGTTCATATAAATATGCCAACATCTTTAATTGCACAACCAGCAACAGTTGCTCCGTATCCGGCGTATACCCACAATCGGACATGCGCTCATGATACGCCAGCATCGTCAATAATCGTTCCATCAAAGAAATACCTGCCGGCACATATCCACGACATAAATCTACCGGTGCCGTCAAAGCGGATAGAGATATGGATTCGCCCACTAACCATTGACAGCCTTTTTCTGCAGAATCAGGCAGTCCCTTGGAACTTAAAAATTGATGTAACTGCTTTTCCAATCCCGCCAGGGTAGACTGCCGAATTTCATACAATGACGCAATCGACGTATCGCGATGGGACACATAGCAAATTTTGCGAAACAATGCTAACGGCAAGGGCCGACGCTTTGTATCCGTCTGTCGATAAAGCCGCGGATACACCTCCTGTAAGAGTTGTTCGGCAACCAACGTGATCGTATTAACCGTACTGTCGTCTTCATCCCAATAGGTACCCTGCTCCGCTTCTTCCAATTCGATTTCCATCGTTATACGGATAGGCTTATGGATTTCAAAAAAATCCTTTTCATCAAATCCCTTCGTATTGGCCAAAATTGACAATAAATCCAACAGATTAGATTTACCGATGGCATTTTCACCGACAAAATAATTATACTGCTTATGAAATTGCACCGTTACCTCTTGCAGGTTGCGGTAGTTTTCAACGCGAATCCATTGTAAAAACATAGTGTCACCTAATCTCTGTAGTAGTATTAAGTCGTAGTAAAATCGTAATGCATGTTCCCCCTCTATGAAAACACGTTCACGCTATGATTGCCGTCCCGTGGCATGACGCTCCTTTAAGCGCGCCAACATAACGGATGACGTAAACATAATAATCCCGCCGGCAACAGTAATCCAAGATAATGTTTCATCAAAGATGAGAAAGCCCCAAAAGGAATTAAAAAACACCCCGATATATTGCATAAACTGAGCTACTACGGCATTCGTAGCTACAAAGGCACCGGTTAAAAAGAACTGGGCAAATACCGAAATCACTCCGATAATAATGATAATGCCCGCCTGTCGCATATCAGGCACCACAAAGTTAGGCCCCATCAGAATGCCCCCTACCAACATAGTAGTAAATAGGAAATAGAACATGATTTCATATGTTCCATGTCCACCTTGGATACTGATTTTACGAATTGTCGTATACGCAGCCGCCGAAAAAGCAGCCCCGCCAATAGCATATAGGGAGTACCAATTAAACGTTGACATTGACCACGGATGAATCATAGCCGTAACGGCGCAAAAAATAGCTAACAGCCATTTTACAGATCCCTTCGGCAAGGCTTCCTTCAACACCAATGTACTAAAGATGAACACAAAAATACCGGACAATTGAAATAGAATCGATGCATCTGCCATATTCATATAGGCAAGAGCAATAAAATTCAATAATGTGCCTACCCCTCCGAAAATACCGCGCCACATAAGAAGCCCGCGGTCCTTTGATGAAAAGGAAATGCGCTTGACTCCCATATAAATAAGCACCGCTGCCGTACCGATAAGACCGCGGAAAAATGTAATTTCCGAAGCAGGCATCCCCTGCCCCAACATCTTAACAAATAAATTCATCACACTGAACGCCAGTGCCGATGTAATAGCAAAGAAAAACGCTTTTTTCATGATTTCGTAAATGCATCTACGAAAGCCAATATTTCCTTACGCATTTCTTCCTTATCAATAGTGCGATCGAACCGAATCGGCGTATCCTGCAAAGCAGCTAACTGTTTCGGGAACGCTACGCCGGTCACCGCTGAAATGTGTTCCAGGCTTTCGTAAGGTGTACCTCCTTCCCGAATATCCAATGCTTCACAAAGCGCCGACGGAAATTTGAACGGATGAGCTGTCGCAGCAATAACCGTGTGACAGGCACCTAGCTCCGGACGCTTGGCAAGTAATTTCATATACGCTCCCATGGCAACTGCTGTATGCGGATCCATAACATATCCATAGGAATTATAGACCTGTTCAATCACTGCTTTTGTTTCTTCATCATTAACATACGCGCCAGTAAATTCCCGTTGAATACGGCTTAATTCTTCTGTCGTTACACTGAGTTTACCGGATTTCTTAAGGCCTTCCATTTCAGCCTTAATGCGCACCGGATTTTCTCCGCACACATAGTATAAAAAGCGTTCAAAATTTGAGCTTTCCACAATGTCCATGGATGGTGACAGCGTCGTAAAGAACGGGCGTTTGCAATTATATGTACCAGTTTCGAAGAATTCGGTCAAAACATTATTCCTGTTGGATGCACAAATTAAATGACCGATAGGTACTCCCATCATTTTAGCGTAATAGGCCGCCAAAATATTACCGAAATTACCGGTAGGCACAACGATATTGAACGCCTCATCTTCATGAATGGCTCCCTGCCCGACCAATTCCTCATAGGCCGCTACATAATACACTACCTGCGGTGCCAAACGACCGATATTGATGGAGTTCGCACTAGAAAACATTACGCCCTTATCTGCTACCGCTTGATTCACCTCTTCATTGACAAAGAGTCGTTTCAAAAATTGCTGTGCATCATCAAAATTTCCCCGAATAGCCGTAACGTTCACGTTGTCCCCGGTTTGCTTTTGCATTTGCTCCTGCTGCATAGGACTCACGCCATCCGTCGGATAAAATACTTGAATATGCGTGCCCGGTACATCCTTAAAGCCTTCCAAAGCTGCCTTTCCCGTATCGCCGGACGTAGCTGTCAAGATGAGAACCTCTTTTGTTTCTCCTTCTTTCTCCTTAGCTGCGGTCAACAAATACGGAAACAACGACAACGCCATATCTTTAAAGGCCTGCGTGCGTCCATGAAAGAGCTCCAGTACCGATAAGCGTTCCAACAAAGAATGAAGCGGAGCGATGTCATCTGTACTGAAATTCTTTGTATTGTAAGCAGCATTAATCATATCTTTCAATTCTGCTTCTGTAAAATCCGTAAAGAATTTACTCAATACAATCGCCGCAATTTCCTGATAGCTTTTTCCTGCAATATCCTTATATGTAATACTGCGCCGCGGGAAAGAAGCCGGCACATATAAACCGCCATCGGCGGCCAACCCGTTTAATAACGCATACGTTTCGCGCACCTTTTTATCACTGCGCGTGCTTGTGTAATTCATAAACTAACTCCTTTTTCTCTCATACCTATCGCCTGTAACGATATCCCATAGTTTTATCACACCCTATATAAGTTGACATCGCCTGTGTCTAGTAAAAATACGTCCTACCTTCACATCAGTCTAACCCGTTTTAGTATAGTCGTGTGACATCTATTTCATTATATCTAAAATACATAGCTTGCGCCAGTCGTCCCTAGGTACATCTTTCATAATGTCTATGAGGTTAACTAGTGATCTACTACTTCTTATATCCGTTAGTACTCAAATTACTTTTTATACTGCAGTTACCGTTAGTTCTTTCAATTACGCATTGTATATCTGCATCACCATAAAAAGCACCCTCTCGGGTGCCGGTAAAATTTGACAAAACACATTGCGTGTTACATAATATAAACAAAGACGAGATACTAAAGCGTTTTGCAAGGCGCGAACTCGTCCCTCAAAGTAAATTCTAATTGAAGAAACGGTCGCGTCCTACTGAATGCGGCCTTTTTTCATGCCGCTAAGATGATTATCTTGCCGCCATGATAATGGTAGCAACTAAAATACCAAATGCTATCATGAGAGATAGCACTTCATATATTCTCATCACTTACCACCGCCTTCACACGAAGGACAAGCACGCTACGCTTTTGTATCTCGTTATACTTATTGTACCACATACCGCCTTGAGCGGTTTATTTTTTTCTATTTTCCCCGCAGTAAACCGTGCTAACGTATCTAGCAACTTTTCCAGGATGAGATATTGCATATCTATGTCACCGCATCATCATAGCTAATATATGTCATCATTGAATCACCTCCTAAAAATGGATATAAAAAAACCGCCTATAGCCCTAGGCGGTCTATATCCAAAGTCATCCCCCATTACAGTACACAAGGGCCTCCGGAATAATTTTATTTTCTTCTTTTTCTGAAATCAAACGGGCAATCAATCTTATCGCCATTACATCATGTACACTCTCGCTTGATTTTTCTATAGTGGAGCTATCGAAGTTATCAAAGTCGACACAAAAGATGCCATCTTTTGTGTCGTTGGAACCGAAAGCGTACCAAGCTTTATTCAATTGATTCTTTATCAATTTTGCCGACACTATCAATTTCCATCCTCCTAAAAGAACTACATTAAGCTTATTCCGATTGTATTTTCTATAAAAACGTGTACATAACTATTCTCTTTAAATTCTATCTCCTTTTCGCACTTCTTGCAATAAATAGTAATTTTTTTAGATATACCAAGCAACAAATAAAAAAAGCGAATCTCCTAAGAAATTCGCTTATCTATCAAAGTGGTGGAATTGAGCCATCTAAGAACAAATATTACTTTTTATCAATCTTACTTCACATCTACAAATTATCAACCTTTTATACACCAGCAGAAGTTCTACTAGATTGATATTAAAAAGGGGCTGTACAGCCCCTTTTTAATTTTTCACATCAATTATATCATCTATTGTCATCACTGCTCTCCTCGACATCTCATCTATGATCGCCACATAGAAATCACTAGTGACAGTAATATCCTTATGTCCTAGTAAAAGTGAACAAGTTTTTAAATCCACTCCTTCTTGCAACATAATAGTTCCGAAGGTCCTACGTAGGTCATGGAACTTGTAGCGATGAATTCCTATTCTTTCCGCATACTCAGGGAATCCAGCTGTCAAACGTGAGGGGGATATATGTACAACTTGTTCACCTACCCGTACTTTCTCATTCAACGCTTCATATAATATATCGTTTAACGGTACAATCCTTTCGCAACGATTCTTTGGCGGATTGTAATATCCTTTGCCGTACAGCCACATATAACTTCGTTTCACAGTTAGCGTTCTGTTATGGAGATCCACATCTTGCCATTTTAATCCAAGAACCTCTCCTCTCCGCAACCCGGCACATAAGGCTAATAAAACCGCGACTTTAAAATCATCGTCCGGAAAGTTTGAAGAAACTAAAGTGACTACCTCAGCTCGGCTAAGATATCTAGCCACTTTCTTAATGTATTTATACTTTAATCCAGCAAATGGATTACAAGGAATGTATCCACGCCCTTCTGCAAAATTAAATAGCGAACTTATCTCTTTCAAAGAAGACCACTTTGAGTTTTGACTGAGGGGTGTTTTTGAGTGCGCTACAATATGTGAATCTAAATCATTGATTATTTCGTTCACCTCTTTGTTAGAAAATCGCAATATCTGCATACTATAATATTTTCGCAGCCATCTTGTGAAAAAGTGACATCTGAAAATTCTTGTACTCGCCCGTAAATTAGGGCGAGCACAGTATTCTTTTATAACTTCTTCTACAGTTAATTTAGTAGTATAATTTCTACACGCGAAGCATTTGATATTGAAATCATTAGTCTCTTTCATATTTCCGCCTCCAGTTCACCGGTAAATTTTCGAGAGCATGTCTTAACTCTTTTAGAGTTTTATATGCTCCAAAAAAATTCATTGTTTCTGGATGATATATGAAATACTTATATCCTTTATATCTAACGTCCGGTACATGTCTTGTCACGGTCGCTTTCCATTTATATTCCTCACAGATGCTTGCGAAGGTTTCCTTTTTCATTCTTGACCACTCCTTTGATTTTAATTTAAAATCGAAGTGGAACTTCTTGTTCCACTCCGGGGTGGCGCATTGCTTTGGTCGGCTGCGTCACCTCTTTTCTATGTACTCATTATAGCACGCATTGCGTGTTATGTAAATATAATTTTACATTTTTATAATTTATTTTAAGCGCATTGCGTGTTATAATAAATGTGAGGTGATAGAATGACTGAAATCGAAATGAGCATAAAAGAAGCGCGGCAGTTAGCAGGGCTATCGCAGGCTGCCATCAATCGCGAAATTGGCATTCCTATTCGCACGCTTCAAGATTGGGAGGCGGGTAAGAGAACTCCTCCATCGTGGGTAGAAAGATTAGTCATTGAAAAAATTTTATCATTAACCAAATGAAAAAAGAGGGAGCCGGAAGGCTCCCTCTTTTTATGCTATCTCATAATCTGTCACGCCGCGCGCAATCGCCCGGGCAAAATCATCAATCCTATTCTTCAACAATGCTAAATCTTCCGGGTTATCGATGAACGCAAGCTCTACCAGTACGGCAACGGCCTCTGTGTGCTTCAGCACATACAAGTTCCCCTCCTTTACGCCTCTATCAGTAACAGGCAAACTGCGGATAATTTGCGACTGGATGTAGTTTGCAAATCTCTGTCCATTAAACGATTTATAATATGTTTCTGTTCCCCTCGCTTGGTGACTGGCACAGGCGTTACAGTGAATGCTTACAAATAAGTCCGCATCATACGCATTCGATGCGTCGCAGATTTCGTACAACTCATTGTACTGCCCCACAGTGCAATCTACGCCTGCTGCGAGCAAATACTTCTCAACGAGTTTCGCGCACTCAATCACTACATCGACTTCACGATCACCGGTTACAGGATTAACTGCGCCACTATCTAATATTACATGGTGTCCTGGATTAATAAATACTTTCATGTAAAACACGTCCTTTCTTTTTAACTATTTCTTTTCTAATTTATTATCGGCTAACTGTGCCAACGTATCCCGTAGCTTTGCCGGGATAGGAACCCCCGCCTTCCCGGCATTTTCTATAATTGATAATATTTCTATTGATATATAGCCCCCTACAGACACATAATAGATGGCACTAATGCCAAATTCCGTAGCCAAAATAGAACAGAGCGATACGATGACCAATACGCAAACCTTCTTCAACAATCCACGATTGCCTCGCCGAGAATCAAGCGCAAGATTGTCATTCAAATACGCAGCCATGACACCGAGGATGAAATCAACAACCATGGCGTACAATAGAACAACTAACCATTCATGAATAGGAAACAAAGAATTAAAAATCAACGTTAACACAGCTCCACCTCCAGCCCACGGCAATTGCGCCGTGGTAGGGAATAACCCCCTGATAAACTCAATCATGCTTTGCATCCTCCTTTTCTTTTTCTTCATCTTCCGCACGCGTAATAGCTTCCTGCAACGCCACTGCCGCAGGGCAGTCACACGTGCCATCATCCTTTAATTTTCTTCCGCACAGCCTGCACCATTTCGTCAATTTGAAAAATCCCATTATGCTTCATCTCCTTTCAGGGCTTCAACGTACGCTGCATTCATCGCAGTATATTCTTCACGAATACTCTCAATAAGCTCTGCATCTCCTTGTAATTCTGCTACTTTCAAACGCTGATGCAGCTCACTTTCATACGTAGCACGCTCAGTATTTAAAGCTGCCACCCGTGCCGCCTCAACTTGCTCAGGCGTGAGTGGGTCTACAACGACTTTCTCACCATCCCATCGTGCTCGCTCTCCTCCAAGTGCGTTGTTAATAAGACTATCGCCTTCGAGGTACTGTTTGTCAGGATATTCTCTCTTAGCAACTTCATACAGTTCTTCCATCGTATCGCCATGCAAGGCTGGAGTAAGTGCAGTGTGTTTACTGCCATCTTGATTTAAAATTATTAAGTATTGCATATAATTTCTCCTTTCAGAAAAGAGGTACAAAATGAAACTTCCTAACAACTTTGGTAGCGTAGTCAAGCTCTCCGGGACCCGACGCCGTCCCTTCATGGTTCGCAAAACAGTTGGATATACCGATACAGGTAGGCCTATTCAAAAATCTATCGGGTACTTTGATACCTATCCTGCAGCAATAGCTTTTTTAGAAAATTACAACCAGCGATCACTCACAGAAGCCCCCGGAATATCATTGTTACAACTATACCGGCAATGGCTCCCCCGACAGAAGGAACGCGTCGGAGCATCTGCCTTGGAAGGGTATCGAACTTCACTCATTCATCTTCGCCCAATTGTAGCAATATCAATTGACAGCTTAAAGTTTCATGATGTGCAGGCATGCTTCGATAACATGCACGACCGTAACGGAAATCGTGTTGGCTATGCAACAAAGAAAAAGGCTCGCACACTCTTAAATCGGCTACTACAATACGGACGAATCAATGAATTGATACCGGCTAACATCGACTTTGGTAAAGACTTAGACATCGGCATAAATACTCCTGTCCGCCCGCATTCGCGATTTACCCGGCAACAAATTAACAAGGTATTGAAAAGCACAATGCCAGAGAAAGACATTGTGCTTTTATTGTTGTACACCGGTATGAGGATTAGTGAGTTGTTGAATTTGAAAAAGAAAAATGTAAAGCTACGCTCTAAATATTTCGATATTACACAATCAAAAACCGCTGCAGGTATCCGCATCATTCCAATACATGATTCGATACTTCCTCTTGTCACAAATTTAATGATGATTCCGGGTAAATACCTCATCCCGGATTGCCGCACATATGCCGCCGGTGCAGATAGATTTAACAAAGTTATGAAAGCTTTAAAAATCAAGCACTCTCCGCATGACTGCCGTCACACAGTCCGCAGTATACTCAACGAGAAAGATGCCAATCAAGCCGCCATCGACAGGATCCTGGGCCACTGTTCAAAATCAATTGGGGATGCGGTTTACACACACGTAAGATTGCCGCAATTACGCAAAACTTTAAGACTTTTGCCGTAATTTTGTCACTAACGCGTTACTAATGACGATATCCCACCATGCCATTGATCCCGTCATTAATGCATATTCTGTGTTACTAATTTGTTACAAATAAGTAATTCTCAGCACATAAAATCTGCATCTAAGCCTCCCTGAATTTATCCAAGGGGGAA
>NZ_CAUGKU010000020.1:0-27064 GCF_959600285.1 Veillonella magna
CACTATCCGGTGTACTCTTCCTTCGCTTTCAAAAACCGTCTGTCGTAAGCGACTTATATATAATACATGGTTTTCAAATATTCGTCAACTACTTTTTTAAAAATTTTTAATTTTTTTATTATTATCTGCGTTTAATCTGAATTGATAGTTATCACGGAGCCCACCACATTATACAAAGTATTCTTCATCTCTTCATGTACGATACCAGCATTACTACTAACTATTACTAACATTAAATAGTTATTATATATAGTAAATATACATCGTATATCACTTTCTGTGGTAGGAATTCGAGTATCCCATGTATTGCTAAGACAAAATCTTATTCAAAAATTTAAGAGAAAATTTATAGTTATCTTATAGTTATCATGTAATCATCATACACAAAAGGGGCTTTCACCATGTGTGCCAAGCCCCCTTTTTCTTATCGCTTACTTTCATCGACTACAATGAGGTGTCTGCTATACAGCAATTTCGTCTAATGTTTACTGTCAATACTATCCATCAATGCCAGGTATTCTTCTTTTGTCAACGCCGGCGTGAACTCCGCCATCACTCTCTCTGCACCGGCTGCATCATCATATAGTAAATCTACGATAGTCATAGCTAATGCCTGTGCCGTTTTTATATAGGCTACCTCTTCGACAGATACCACATAATCGGCGCCGTGCAATACGCCGTCAATGCAACCAACCCAGGGATGGATCACCGGCATAATATGCGACACATCTCCCATATCGGTGCTCCCCGCCATATGTTCACCATATCGTACATTGTCTTCCGGGAAAAGCATTTTAGAGTTAGCTTCCAACAGATCATTCATCACTGCATCATTCCGCATTGGTAAATATCCCGGCAAATCCTGAATATCACATATAGCACCAACCGCATCTCCGCCGGCTTTCAAGGCTCGATTAATTCGCTTGTTCGCATCAATCATTGCTTCCACATTAGCACCGCGCACATAACTTTCCATCGTTACCTTATCCGGCACCACATTCACCAAATCGCCACCACTGTTGATAATGGGATGAAAGCGAATATAATCACTTTCTTTAAATGTATCGCGTATAGCATTCACTCCCATAACCCCCATCATGGCTGCCTGCAATGCATTGATTCCTTCATGCGGTGCTGCTGCCGCATGGGCCGCTTTTCCTTTATACTCGATAAGTTTGCCAATAAACCCATTGGATGTGGTGCCGAGATTCATTTCTCCTTGCGGAGTTTCTGCCGTTGCTACATGCATTTGCATCGCCATATCAATATCATCGAAAGCACCTTCATATATCAACTGTTGTTTACCGCCCAAATATTTAATCGTCCCTTCTTCACGAAGTTTACTCCGGTAATCAATTTCTACATATTCTTCGGCAGGTACCGCAAAAAGAACCACGTCACCTTTCAGCGATTCCATTACGCCGTCAGCCATAAGACCTTTCCCTACCGCTAACATGTTCGCAATCTGAATGTTATGACCACAGCAATGGGCTGCCCCCGTCAATGGATCTGCCGCCGGATGTTTCGGACACACGATAGCATCCAATTCGCCAATCATGGCTACCGTATAACCGGAAGCGCCGCCACTAAGGCGCGCCTTTAAACCGGTACGGCCATGTCCCGTCGTATATGTCAATCCCATTGCATCGAAAGCTCGTTGCACTTTGGACGATGTCTTATCCTCTTTATAGCCTAACTCCGGTTCTGCCATGATAGATGCCGCTATTTTCTTAAGTTCCGGAGCTGCATCTTCAATCGCACGGCATACACGTTCTTTTACTTCTTCCTTTGTTAATCGCGCCATAGTTCCCCTCCAATTCTTTTCCTACTACAATGCTATGTTCTATTATATGTGGATATTTGTCCATACGTCAACGCAAAAGTATATCAAATTTCTTCAAATCATCGGTAATCATTGAAATAAAAAAGAATACATTTCCCGCAACATGCTTGCCCTTACACGCTGCAGAAAATGTATCCTTTTAAAATTATCCTCATATGCCAAAAATAAATTTACCCTAGGCTCTCTAAGATATTTTGCAACATCGTATCAATATGCTACAAAGTACCAACTATGTTACAAAACATTAAATTAATTTCATTGACCAACGATATTACCACACAGGAATAATTACACCTTCAAATTCTTTATTGATAAAATCGCGTACATCGTCACTTTGGAAAATAGAAACGAATTTTTTGTACGTCGGATTATCTTTATCTTTTGCCCGCGTTGCCACAATATTCACATACGGACTGGTATCGCCTTCCACGGCAATACCGTCGCGCTTGCTGTTAAGTCCGGCAGAAATAGCAAAGCCTGCATTGATAACCGATGCATCCGTATCTTCCAACGAACGCGGTAATTGTGCCGCTTCCAGTTCGATAATTTGAATATGCTTCGGATTTTCTACAATATCCTGAGGTACGGCTTTTAACGGATCTTTCTTCGGATCCAATGTAATGAGCCCTTGCTTTTCCAATAGGATCAGGGCACGGCTACCATTTGTCGGATCATTGGGAATCGCAATCGTTCCTCCGTCGGGAATTTCGTTTAATGATTTGTATTTATGGGAATACACCGCCAACGGCGCCAAGTAGGTCGTTCCGATGCTAACCAAGCTCGTACCGTTCTTCGCATTAAATGCATCCATAAACGGTTTGTGCTGATACAGATTTACATCAATATCGCCGGTAGCCACCGCTTGGTCCGGTGTAATATAATCGGAAAATGTTTTTACATGAACTGTAAGCCCTTCCTTCTTAGCCTTTTCCACTACATATTCCATAATTTGTTCCGTGGAGCCCGGTGTAATTCCCACGGTAATTTCATTTTTTACTGCCGATGAATCGCTGCCACAACCGGCCAATGCACCACCCAAAACCAGTACGGCAGCTCCTAAAAGCGCACTCTTTTTAAACCATTGCCAAGAAAATTTCATACTATAATCCTCCTCTTATTTCTCAATACATATGCCCTCAGACGTTCCTTGCACTTGGCCGGTCTCTCACCTCCGGCCGAGCATTCTCTCTTCTCACTCAATATACATCATCAAGTTATTTCCAACTTTAGCAATGAGTAGTCGCTGATTCACTACATACCATTTTGCAGGCAGTCAACAAAAAAGCCCTCGTCTCGAAAGACAAGGGCTATCTACTCATTAGCTACCAATCATCTTTCGACATAATCATTACCGATACTATCGCTGGATTTGGCACCTTTCTCAAGGAGGGTTGCCGCAACGTCACCGGGCCAGTCCCTCAGCTGCTCTTGATGATTTCCTATTAAATTTGATGGGATTATATTATCACGATATAAATCAGATTGTCAACTACAAATTCTCATCATTACCTTCTCTCAATTTCTCAATAATTTTTCAACAGTTTTATAGCAGCATAAAACTACCTTCACTTTTACTCCAGACCGCACTCTTGACAACTTTTCTTATTAATGCTAGAATTTACGAGTAACATATATGGAGGATTACTCAAGAGGCTGAAGAGGACGGTTTGCTAAATCGTTAGGGCGGGTTACCGTCGCTAGGGTTCGAATCCCTAATCCTCCGCCACAAAGAACGCTGTGCTGCTTGCGGTATAGCGTTTTTTATTTTTTCATACCATCGCGCCATAACACATGGCGCGATTTATATATTTTTCAAAGGAGATGTAAGTATGAAGGAGCGCACACACATGAATGTCCCCATTGATGAACCACCGATGACACCTGCTGTATCCATAAGCATTATATTTACCTTATTTTTAGGGATGCTGTCCGCCATGGTTCCTTTTTCCATGGATATGTATTTGCCCGATTTACCTAAAGTGGCCACGGACTTTCACGCCAGCCCTTCACTGACGCAGTTAACCATCGGCGGCTTTATGATTGGCTCCGCCTTGGGCACACTCATTATCGGTCCTTTAAGTGACGGTCTCGGTCGCAAGCGCCCCCTGTGCGGAGGACTATTGATTTTTACGTTAGCCAGTATCGGCTGCATGTACGTCACATCCGTCTGGGAATTAATTGCACTTCGATTTGTACAAGGCCTTGCCGGTGCAGCTGGCATGATCAGTCCTCGCTCCATCAGTACGGATTTGGCCAAAGGGCCTGCTCTAACTAAATTATTGGCTGTCCTCATGTTTGTTAACGGTTTTGCCCCGGTGATTGCACCGCTTATCGGCGGACAAATTGTGCGCTTTTATTCATGGCGTATGATTTTTGCTGTCCTCGCCGTACTGGGTGTTGTCATGCTCATCGGCAGCTTATGCATTAAGGAAAGTCTTCCCCCTGCACGCCGCATCAAAGGCGGCTTTAGCAGAAATTTTGCTGCCTTTACTACGCTGCTGAAAAAGAAATATGTCCTTGGTCATTGCTTGCTGCAAGCCTTTGTCTTTATGGCCTTCTTTGGCTATTTATCCGGATCCGCTTTTCTCTTTCAAAGAATTTACGGAACAACGCCGCAAGAGTACAGCTATTTTTTCTTTTTTAATTCCGTAGGTATCGTGCTAGGCAGTGCTCTCGTTACTCGTTTGGTACATCGTTTCACGGAATACCAAATGATGCGCTTTACCTTGTGGTGGACAGAGCTGAGCTTAGTCGCCTTTTCCTTGGCCGTAATTTTGCAAGCGCCTCTTTGGGTAACAGCGGCCACTTTATTTTGCGTCGTTAGCCCTATTGCTGCTTTTGGCACCGTTACCTTTGCTGCAGTTCTGCAACGGGAAAGCGCATTCGCCGGCAGCGTCACTGCTTTATTATCTTTTTTTGGTACCGTATGCGCCGGTCTATCCGCACCGCTGGTAGGTATAGCCGGTGACAGCAGTGCCGTTCCGATGGCAGCGACAATGCTTATTAGTCAAAGCTTAGGATTATTTGTCTTTTACAAATTCATCCGCCCCGAACATATCTCCAGTCACTAACCGGTACCCCCACCTCTCACTCTTATATTTCATAGAGACGAGAGGTTTTTCTTTTATTATTTCACCGCATTGTATACACATATGACGCTGTCTCCGAAACAGTTACATTATTAGTGATTTATATATAAGTGTGCTATAATACGGCTGAGTATACTATGGAAAGGAGGCGCTGCCCGTGGCACATCGGTTTTCTCGTTTATGGCACACGATTATTGTTTTTTTCTGTGCCATGTTCGTCTTATCTATTACGGTATTTACCGTGGCACGCTTAGCTCCGGGCGATCCGTTGCAAGCATTTTACGGTGAACGCATCGATCGCATGAGTACTGAAGAGCAATCGGCAGCACGCCTTCGATTAGGTCTTGATAAACCACTGTATATTCAATATATCCAGTGGGTAACTCATGGGCTCCACGGTGATTTCGGTATATCTTATAAATATCGCGAACCCGCCATGCATGTAATGGTCGACATGGCCGGTAACACACTACTGTTAGGGATCGCTTCGTATCTTACTGTATTTGTGATTGCCATTATTCTCGCGCTTATTTGTGCATTATACGAAGATCGCTGGCCTGATAGGTTGCTTAGCACTGTCGGTACTATTGCGAATTATATTCCTTCCTTCTGGTTAGGGCTCCTATTTCTTTTACTGTTCAATGTTAATTTGGGTTGGCTTCCCGGCAGTGGTGCCTATGCTCCCGGTGAAAGCGAAAACCTATTAAGCCGCGCCAATCATTTAATACTTCCTTTATCCGTAATGGTCATCACGCATGTATGGTACTATGCCTATATCATTCGCAATAAATTGTTAGACGAAACCCGCGCCGATTACGTATTGTTAGCCAAGGCTAAAGGACTTAGCCGCCGTACAATTCTTATCCGTCATTGTTTACGCAATGTACTGCCCACCATTATCAGTGTCATGGCCGTATCCGCTAATCATATCGTCGGCGGTACATATGTGGTGGAAGCCGTTTTTTCTTATCCCGGACTGGGCATGCTGGCCATTGAAAGCGCAAAGTATCACGATTATAATTTGCTCATGCTCATCGTTATGCTTACCGGCTGTTTTGTTATCGCTTCCGGTTTAGCGGCCCAGGCCATTAACGAACAATTAGATTCACGCCTGCAGCACGATGAAGGGCAGGTGATATAAATGAGCCGACCTACGCTATCGAATGATGACGAATTTCGCTTCGTCCGTCCTTTGGCAACCGACTCTGCTATGCCACAATGCAAGGAATCACAAACCGCATCATCTGCTGAGTTATCTGCCATACCACCGACTGCAACATCATGGCAGTCAGAACTATTGCACAGACAATTCTTTCAAAAGCGCCGCCGTTTTCCTTGGCCTGCTGTGCTTTGGTTATTATTCATCATTATCGGATGTTTGGCTGCGCCGTTGATTGCCAATCACGATCCGGCTCATTTTTATTTGCATCATCTCAGCGAAGCACCTAATCAAACATTTTATTTCGGTACCGATGCACTGGGCCGTGATATATATTCCAGCATTTGGTACGGCGGCCGGTTATCGCTTGGCATCGGTGTACTGAGTATGCTGGTATCTACCGGCCTTGGCGTATTATACGGTGCATTGAGCGGCCTCGCTTCACGCATAGTTGACACGGTGCTAATGCGCACGGCGGAAATTCTTAGCAGTATTCCTTCATTACTTCTCATGATTTTATGCTTAGCCTTTATCCCTTCACCGAGCCCGATATCTATAGCACTTATCATCGGCGGCACCACTTGGATGAACCTGGCCCGCATCGTCCGCAGCGAAGTATGTCATATTAAAAACAGCGATTATGTATGGGCCGCCCGCTTTATGGGCGCCGGCCCGTTATATATTCTGCGCTGCCATCTATGGCCCAGTATTTGGTCCCCCATTATGTTTATGGTCGTATCCTCGATAGGATCTGCCATACTGATAGAATCGACACTCAGCTTTTTAGGATTAGGCCTGTCCGTAGATGTTATTTCTTGGGGAACCATGCTCTCTTTGGCCAATCGCGCATTGCTTACCAATGCGTGGTGGGTCATTCTGATTCCCGGTATATTTTTAGTTATTACACTGCTCTCGATTACTCGTCTCGGCTACTATATCCGCCGCCAATTGAATCGCGGTTGCAGTAATTTATAAGGAGGTCTTCATGCAACTTTCTCAGCATCTGCGTCGTCTTGCCTTAACACTGACAACGGTAGCCTGCTTGGCACTCATGGTCGGATGCGGTTCGCAAGCGGGAACCGACACCAACAGTAAAACGCTTACGTTTGCCAGCACGGATTACACCACTATCAACCCGATTTTAAATACACATGATGAACTGCCGGATATTATTTTTTCCGGCTTGATGAAATATAACGGCCACGGTGAACCGGTTCCCGATTTGGCCACCGATTACCAATTTGATGAAGCAACACAGACCTATACGTTTCATTTACGCAAAGGTGTTACTTGGCATGACGGCACACCGTTTACTGCTGCCGATGTAAAATTCACATTGGATCAGCTAACAAAGAATACAAAGTTAGAAGCTTCCATTCGCGACAACTACAAAGAAATTAAAGACGTCATCGTCGTTGATGACAATACTGTACAAATCGTATTGTCCCAGCCCAATGCGGCAATGCTTAATTATTTGACGATCGGACTTTTACCTAAACATCTATTGGAAGGTAAGGACATTATGACCGATGATTTCAACCGTCATCCAATCGGCACGGGCCGTTATAAATTTGTCAGCTGGGATAAGGGGCAGTCCATCGTCGTTTCCAAAAACGAAACGTATTACGATCAAGTGCCCCATATCGACAAAATTATTTTCAAAATTATTCTTGATGAAAACGCTAAGGCCACACAGGTCAAATCCGGCGGCGTCGATATTGCTTGGTTGAATGCACACAATACAGAAGCCTTCCGTGGGAATGACAAATTTACCGTTTACGATTTTAAAACCGCTGATTATCGCGGCATTGCCCCTAATTTTGACAACGCCTTTTGGAAAAAGCATCCCGAATTGGTTTCCATCCTAGGCTATGCTATCGATAAAAAAGCTATCATCGCCAGTGTTCTTAACAATCAAGGAAGTGTGGCTTATAGCCCGTTGCAACAAAATGCTACCTATAATGATCCGACGGTACCCCACCGTGACTATAATCCGACCTACGTAAAAGATGCTTTGGCACAAGCCGGATGGCATCGCGGTACTGACGGTATTTACGAAAAGAACGGGGAAAAACTCGCTTTTTCCGTAGACGTGCGCGAATATGAAACGGAGCGGGTAGATATGGCAAAGGTCATCGCTTCGCAGCTGAAGGAAGAAGGCATCGACATGCGCGTTCACATCGTATCCAAATTTGATTGGAAACATAACCAAGCTATCATGATCGGACAGGCCGCTCCCTTTGATCCGGACAACGGAACTTACGATTTATTTTATACAAATGGTAGCGGCAACTACACGCATTACAGCAATGCCGCCGTTGATGCTGCGTTAGCCAAAGCGCGTGCTACCTACGATCCGGCGCAGCGCAAGCTGGCATATGACGAATTTCAGCAAGCCTTTGCCGCTCATCCGGCCTATATTATGATTGCCTATTTGGACGGTAATTACGTAGCAGCAAAAAAAATAACCGGCCCCTCTACAGAGCGCGTCCTCGGTCATCACGCTACCGGAGTCATGTGGAACATTGAAACCTGGGATATACAACAATGACACAGCCTACCAAAAATAAAATTATAGACAGCTTGTCTGCAAAAAATAAAACGACTCTGCCAAACTCGCACGCACAATCCACAGATCATACACCGCCGGCATTGACCATTGAAAATATATCTGTGGAATTTACTCATCAAAACGGTACAATTTATGCCTTGGACGATGTATCGCTTACATTAAAGCAAGGCGAAATTTTGGTATTGCTCGGCGAATCGGGCTGTGGCAAATCCGTACTGTGTAAGGCCGCCATGGGATTGTTACCGGAGCGCGGTCATATCACCGGCGGACGCATTGTGCTTCATCCGCGTCAACCGCAGTCAACAACAATCGATATTACCGCCGCGTCAGAAAAAGAGCTACAACAGCTGCGCGGTCACCGTATTTCCATGATGTTCCAGCATCCGCTGACAATTTTAAATCCGTCCATGACAATCGGTGCGCAGCTGTTTGAAGCCTTGTGCCAAGGAGACACTAAAAACCGGCGCGAAGGTTTACATCCCTCCTTCTCCGCCAAAAAACCTAATAGCCCATCCCATCACGACCAAACAACCTCGACGAAAGAAACTCTGACTATAGAAGCGCTTCACCTTTTAGAATCCGTTGGGTTACCTAGCGAAAAAAATTGGCTGCACATGATGCCTCATGAATTATCCGGTGGTCAACGCCAACGTTGTGCGCTAGCCATTGCGTTAGCTATGAAGCCGGATATTTTACTGGCCGACGAACCTACCACAGCGCTGGATGTTACCGTACAAATTCAAGTCTTGGATGTACTAAAAAAATTACGACACGACCTAGGACTCTCCTTAATTGTAATTACTCATGATTTAGGCGTAGCCGCCTACATGGCCGATCGCATTGCCGTTATGTACGGTGGTCGCATCGTCGAAATCGGCACGGCCGAGGATATTCTCCGTCATCCGCGTCACCCATACACCTGGGGCTTACTGCGCTCTGTCCCGGCGAAGGCCGACAAAGGTCATCCGCTCCACTCTATTACTGGCCATCCGCCACTCCTCACACAGCGTACTGTGGGCGATCCGTTTGCTCCGCGCAATCCCTACGCAATGGCTATCGATTACCATGAACGGCCGCCGCTGTTCGTTATATCTCCTACACATCGCGCCGCAACATGGCTCTTAGATTCTCGTGCTCCAAAGGTAACACCCCCTATTATCTGCGCCGGAGAAAAACTTGCCGAAACGACACCGGCCTCCAAAAAACAAATACGTTCCGATACACACGCTACTATTTCCACTACCGATGCTGCTCCCCTTGCAGAAAAAAATAACAATTCTTCCCTCAATAACCCAATCGCCAAACCGCTTCTCAAAGTAACCGGACTAAGTAAAACATTTATCACTGCCCACACTATGACAATTCCCGCTGTAACCGATGTATCCTTTACACTTCATGCCGGCGAAATTGTCGGTCTCGTCGGTGAATCGGGTTGCGGCAAATCAACATTAGCCCGTCTTATCATGGGACGATATCGGTCTGACTGTGGGACCATATTCTTTGATGGTCGCCCCATAATCACTTCGCCTTCTCAATTACATCATGACCTTCATCCTTGCGATATCCAACTTATTTTCCAAGATTCGGACGGTGCCTTGCATCCGCAAAGAACCGTTACTGAAAGTATTGATGAAGCATTACGTCTGACGCATGCTAATCTAACGACAAAGGAACGGCGCTTACGAGTTGATGAACTACTCTCGATGGTTCAACTCGATCCTCATTACGGCACTGCCTACCCGTCCGAACTCTCCGGCGGACAGCGTCAACGTGTAGCTATTGCCCGGGCGTTAGCTGTACAGCCACGCCTCATCATCGCCGATGAAGCCGTCGCTGCCTTAGACATGTCCGTGCAAGCACAAATCATTAATCTTCTCACCGAATTACAAAAACAGGAGGGCTTTGCTATTCTTTTCATCGCTCACGATTTGGCATTGGTACGTTATCTTTGCCAACGCATATTGGTAATGAAGGATGGTCGCATTATTGAAGATAATGACACCGAGCAAATTTTTGCGGCCCCTCGCGAAACATATACAAAGACTTTACTTGCTTCTATTCTCTATCCGGATCCGATGCGTTATCGTTAAAAAGAGGACTGTAACGAAATGAGTTTTTCGCTCATTCCATTACAGTCCCTTTTTTATCTTACCGCTGTACCAGTAATGTACCTTTATGAATTTTTGCCGGATATACTATTTTTTAGAGAACGCGCCGCATTGATTTACAATGTTTTATAATTATCCGCAGTAATATGCTGACTGGTATACGGTAAAATAGCATTTTGAATATACTCTTTAGATTGATTACCTACCGACGAATTTGTAGACATACTAGCCTTATGCCTTACTTATCTTCTATGTACATCACCTGCTGTCCTCCGAATTTGTCGTCACATTCATTCCTATAAAATAATCGGCCTACTAACATTCAATGTACTACTTACAAGATAGCCTCGTCCATATCGCAACTGTATCCACAAATTCTAAAATACAACCTAAATATACCAAGCCATTTCCTTTGTCATATTCTTTGGCGTAAAAGCAATGCGATGACGCGGCACATGACGGCCTGTTTCGCTGTGACCCTCTCTCTGATTCTGATCGCTGTGACCGTTGCCATCAACGAGATGAATCGTCGGCTTATGACGGCGACTCACTACATTTTCCGGTTCCGTTTCATAAATCACCACATTCGCCGGCACATCACGTTTTATGACTAAATTACAACCGATACGACTATGATCGCCAACAGTAATATCACCGAGTACCTTGGTGCCCGCTCCAATAAGTACATCATTGCCCACCGTTGGGTGACGCTTTACTTTCTTGCTGCTCATGCCGCCTAAGGTAACACCGTGAAATAATGTCACATCATCTCCGACGATAGCCGTTTCACCGATGACTACACCCATGCCATGATCAATGAACAAACCGCGACCGATGGTTGCCCCCGGATGAATTTCAATGCCCGTTACGCGCCGTGAATGCAATGCGATACGACGAGCCAATAGCTTGTAGCCGCGCTTGTATAAGCGATGCGCAAAAAAGTGCCAAAACAAAGCCGTAATATGCGGGTATGTCCACAGCACCATCCACACCGAATCCGCCGCCGGATCCGAATCCATAACGCGTTTAATATTATAACGAATGGCTTGCCATAATCGTTTCATACATCCTCCTTGCTCGTAACGAGCCGTCTGTTACCGTTAGCCCTTACGCTTTTACGTAGGTAACATCATCAAATGTTAACATAGATAAGTACTTTTCAACGCCATCCGGAGCAATCGCTACTACCGGCTTACCCGGATGGTTAGCCGCAATATCTTTGGCTGCCTTAATTGCTGCCCCTGCAGAAATCCCGATGCTGATACCGGTTTCACGCATAAATGTCTGCACCTGTGCAATCGCATCATCATCCGTTACGGCTACGATTTCATCCATCAACGTTTTATCGAAATTATCCGGAATAAAACCGGCACCGATTCCCTGAATTTTATGCGTACCGCCTACCCCTTTCGAGATAACCGGCGATCCTGCCGGTTCTACGGCTACCGCTTTAATCGCACTGTTCACTTCCTTCAGCTTGCGAGCAATACCGGTAAATGTACCGCCCGTACCTACGCCGGCAACGATAGTTCCTACATTCGGTACCTGCGTTAAAATTTCTGTCGCTGTTGTTTCGTAGTGAATGCCCGGATTTGCCGGATTTACGAACTGACCGAGCGTTACCGCTTCCGGATACGCATCAAGAATTTCCTGTGCTTTAGCCAATGCACCCTTCATACCGGTTTCCTTCGGCGTCAATACCAACTGAGCCCCGTAAGCTTTAACGAGTTCGCGGCGTTCCTTACTCATACTTTCCGGCATGATAATAACAACCTTAATTCCCAGTACAGCGCCGAGCATTGCCAACGCAATTCCTGTGTTACCGCTGGTGGCTTCTACCAAAATGGTATTGTCCTTAATAAGGCCTTTCTTCTGTGCATCTTGAAGCATACCGAGTACGGCGCGATCCTTAACACTGCCGCCGACATTATATTTTTCCAATTTTACATACACATCTGTGCCTTTAATATTATATACCGGTGTATTACCGATTAACTGTAATGTATCATTTACTGTCTGTGCCATAATCTCTCATCCTTTCTCAGAGTTTTTCTTTTAAAGTATACATATCTTGCGATGTGATCCTACGATTATATTTTCCCCACTTACTTCAGAATCACCGCTCACTGTTTTTCATTGTATGTACTCTCATGGGCAAGGTCATATTCCTCTCTCTTTTTATTTTCTATTTCTCTCTCTTCTTTTTCTTCGTCTCTCTTTTCTCTTGTATGTAATTATATTGCAATAATCAGGTACCTCAGTCAGTTACAAAACCATTAGACATCCGTCACCGTCATGCCACAAGAATACGTCCGCAATAGAGACAACATCGTTGCTAGCTATACCGACTGTCTCGTCTATTTATATGATAATGCTCAGCAGCGCTCTCCTTCTGCTGCACATCACGAAACGAATATAAAAAAACGCCCTTGATTGTCATTTGACAACCAAGGGCGATACTATCGCGGTTCCACCTTGTGTTATTCAACCGAAGCCGAATATCTCTTACTGTACAGGCCTTTATCAATGAACTAATTCTATCATACAATAACGACTGTATACAGATTCGCTATAACGGGCGACACCCGAAAAAGACTCCCCCGCCCCCGCGGCTTTGCCTTAGTAACTCCAAGATGCACTTCCATCTATGCTTTGCCATCCGCTCACACCAACCGGACTCGCTGTACACAACGGCATACATGTACTTTTCTCTTCATCGTCGTGATTTCGTATCTAACTTGTAAGCCTACTATAGCACTATGAATTAAAAATTGTCAACAGAAATTTTTTATTTTCTGCTCACAACTTCTATAGTACATTCTCCAATATCAGTCTGCATCCGGCTTAATAGCCCTTCCGTCATATAGCAGTATATTGGAAATTTCATTAGCCACCTCAGTTATGGTTATCATTATACGGCTATTTGTCTTGTTATGCAAGACATTCTTTTTATTTTACACTAAACCGACTTCTCTTTACTTCCTGTCGCATCACCTATTTGTAAATCACATTGCTTACTTACTACAGGGGACGAATAGTTATAATAAGTAGTATGACCCGACACAAAGTGATATAATTACATCTGTAAAATAATCATCTTCTTCTAAAGAATATATTGTAGTAACCACTATTACACCACACGCCAATAACAAACAAGGAGTACTTTCATGGAAGTTAAAAAAAATAAACACGGCGTTGTAGAGCCTACGTTGTCAAAGCAAGATGAAGCAGTGCTTACACCACCGAAGCGAGACGCTCATTTTTTTTGGACTCTTTTTAAATCGACGTTTATTATCAGTGCCTTCACTGTTGGTGGCGGCTTTGTCATCATTCCGCTATTAAAAGCCAAGTACGTTGATGAATATCACTGGATCAACGATAAGGATACCTTGGATATGGTAGCCATCGCTCAGTCCATGCCAGGAATTGTCGCCACGAACAGCGCCATCATCTTAGGCTATCGCATGGCCGGTTATCTCGGCACCTTTGTAGCCCTGCTGGCTACCGTGCTGCCACCGCTTATTACGCTAAGTATTATTTCGTATTGCTATGATTATTTCATTCAAAATAAAATTATCGCTTACATGTTGCGCGGCATGCAGTGCGGTGCTACAGCGTTGATCCTCAACGTTGGTATAGATTTGGCGGTAAAACAATGTAAAAAGAAATTAGCGTTGCCTTTATTAATTTTATTGGTCACCTTTATCGGTAATGCCTTCTTCCAATTAAATATTATGACTCTCATTATATTGGACGGTTTGGTAGGCTTTTTCTTTATGCGCGCTGCCAAGTACAATTAAAGGAGGCTTACCACTATGATTTATCTCACACTATTTTGGGAATTTGTTAAAATCGGCCTTTTCTGTGTCGGCGGCGGTTACGCATCGATGCCCCTTATTCAGGCTGCCGTGGTAGATACCTATGGTTGGCTCAGCATGAGTGACTTCGTCAATATTTTTACCATTTCACAAATGACACCGGGACCGATTGGAATTAATGCTGCCACGTTCGTAGGCACTAAAATTGCCGGTGTTCCCGGCGCTATGGCTGCTACCTTTGGCTTTGTATTTCCCTCCATCATTCTCGGTATTATCTTAGCCCGCCTCTTTTTAAAATATGGAAATATCGGACCGATTCGCGGTGTACTAAACGGACTTAGACCGGCCGTTGTAGCCCTCATCTGCGCTGCCAGCATCAGTTTTATTTTTCTTGCCGTATGGAATACGGAAGATATTCCCGTACATTGGGGCGATATTAGTTGGGGCGGCCTAGCTATACTCCTTCTCTCCCTCTTTGCCGTGCGAAGAAAAACAGGTGTTATTCGTTTACTCCTCGGATCCGGTGTATTGGGAATTATCTTGGGAATGCTTGGTTGGATATAAATAAAATACATATAAAAAGCCATCGGCTATAGATAAAGCAACGTCATTCGTTAGACCTGACTTGCGAATCTATAGCCGATGGCTTTAATTATTTTATTAATGGGTGCCGAGATAAATAAACCCATCGGGTCCCAATGGCAAATTCATAGCAATGAAAATAACCAAGAGAATTGTCCAAAGAATTCCGAACACAATAGAGAACGGTAGCATGTTAGCAATGACTGTACCCATGCCCACCTTTGGCATATATCGCTGTGCAAAAGCAATACAAATCGGGAAGTACGGGAATAATGGCGAAATCGGATTAGTTATGGAGTCACCGATACGATATGCCATCTGTGTTAATGCCGGATCATACCCTAGGAGAAGTAACATCGGTACAAATACCGGTGCCATAATAGCCCACTTAGCCGATGCGCTGCCGATAAACAGATTGATAAAGCCGGCCAAGATAATGAAAGCTATTACCAAACCAATACCGACAAAGCCGGATTCTTTCAACGTATTCGCCCCTTCGATGGCAATGATAAGTCCCATATTGGACCATTTGAAATAGGCCAAGAACTGTGCTGCCACAAAGGCCAATACGATATAACCGCCCATTCCGCTCATAGTTTCGGTCATCATTTTTACTACATCACGGTCGGAACGAATAGATCCGGTAATAAGACCGTAAATAATTCCCGGAATGAGGAACGCCGTTAATACAATCGGTACTAACCCTGCCATCAACGGTGCTTTACTGCTCAATAACGAACCGGTTTTCGGATCTCTGAGGAATGCATCCGGACCTATAGAAAGAGCTACGAGAACAGCAATAAAAATTACCACACTAATACCAGCCCACAAGAGACCTTTTAATTCCTTCTTAACAACCGCCGGATCATCCGTAGCCGCAACAGCGTGCTCCTTTAACAAATCATCGGACGCCGCAAAATTGCCA
This sequence comes from Veillonella magna, assembly GCF_959600285.1. Lineage (NCBI taxonomy): Bacteria > Bacillati > Bacillota > Negativicutes > Veillonellales > Veillonellaceae > Veillonella > Veillonella magna. The sequence continues at coordinate 16,097 of NZ_CAUGKU010000020.1, forward strand.
AGGCGCGGCTCGATAATTTTAGTACTGATAAAATAAGCAGCAATCACCAAGATAACCATTGATACGGCAATAAAGTAAAAGTTCATCGCCGGTGAAGACACATAGCTTGGCATAACCAGCTGCGCTGCCGGAATAGTAAAGCTCGTTTCCAATACATCCGTCATGTTTACGATAATATTAGCATGGAACGCACCAGCAACTGCCGCATAGGCAGTAAAGAGACCGGCCAACGGATTACGTCCCAACGCCATATAAATACTGGCGGCCAACGGCGGCAATACGATAAAACCCGCATCGGCAGCCATATTACTGTTAACACCGATAAATACGATAAGCAATGTAACATAGGCCGGTGGAATTTTTGCGATGGAATATTTCATCGCAGCTTCCATAAGCCCCGTCCGTTCCGCTACACCAACACCAATCATGGTTACCAGCACAAGACCTAGCGGCGGGAATCCTTGGAAATTACCAACCACACCGATAAGCATCTTTTGCAAACTTTCCATACTGAGCAGGTTCACAGCCTTAATTGTTTCGTTCGTAGCCGGATTAACCACGGAAAATCCCATGCCCGCTAACACATAAGAGGCAATTAAAATAATCCCAATAATAATTAAGAATAACGTAACCGGGTCCGGCAACTTATTGCCCACGACTTCTACTCGGTACAACCACCGTTCTACCAAAGACATTTTTCTCTTTTCTTCCATACTACAGCCCTCCTTTTACTTGCGTGAGCTAACTTTCTCTCACTCTCTGTTGCCTATAACCGGCGACACTTTCATTCCATACTACACTGCTATTCCGCCATAGGATGTGCTCGCATCACAGCTTGCGATCCTACAATCAACCCGGCTACACCTAACGGCAATGCGTCCGGATCTAACTTAAAACAACTATGATGCAACGGATACTTGCACTCTTTTTCTTCATTGCCTACACCAATAAAATAAAATGTACCGCGGCATACCTTCAAATAAGATGCAAAATCCTCTCCAGCCATCAATGGCTTTTGCTCCGGCAGCGCAGCTTCACCATACAAATTGCGTAACGCGGCCCTCACTGTTCTTGTCACTGCCGCATCATTCACTGTTGCCGGATAACCAAACTCATATACCACCTCGGCTTCACAACGGTGTGCCCTAGCAATAGCTGTGGCCACCTCTTCAATGCGTTTTGCCAAATATTGTCGCACCTCTTCATCAAAAGTACGAATTGATCCGCTTAGTAGTGCTTCACCGGCCATGACATTGTGCGCTGTTCCGGCATGGAAATTGGTAATGCTGATAACAGCCTGTGCCAACGGATCGACTTCACGCGCTACCAAATGTTGTAAATTAGTAACGATCTCCGCTCCCGTAGCAATGACGTCCGTATTTAAATGAGGCATGGAGGCATGACCGCCTCGGCCGATAATCTTAATATGAGCCACATCGGTAGCCCCCATAATCGGCCCCTCTACCAAACCAAATGTTCCGGTCGGTAAAAACGGCGCTACATGTTGACCCAAAATATAATCGACACCATCCAACACGCCTTTTTCTACATATTCCTTGGCCCCGCCGGGAAATAATTCTTCTCCCGGTTGAAACAATAATCGATACGATCCGGACAATTCATCTTGACACTGACGAATTAATTTAGCTGCCCCCAACAACATCGTCATATGCCCGTCATGACCGCACGCATGCATAACGCCATCATTAACGGAAGCAAAGGAAAGACCGCTGTGCTCCGGCATTGCCAACGCATCAATATCTGCTCTTAGCGCCACCTTTGGTCCCGGCTTGCCACAGGTAATATCCGCAATCACGCCTGTATTAGATACGCGAGTTAACGTATATCCTCCGATAGCTTCCAATTGCTCTATAAGATACTCTGTCGTATGGACTTCATTAAACGACGTTTCCGGGTATGTATGCAAATGCGTATACCATTCCAATAACTGCTCTTCATATGATTTAGCACGTTCCTCTATATTCGTCACCGCGCGTCCCTCCTTTTCTCTCTATAGCCTACAAATTGAATTATGTATATCATTATATATGGACATTACTCCTTTGTAAATACTCATTTTGAATATACAATACATTATTTTTGTATACATTACATTTATAACAATATACGTTATAAATCATGTTATCCCCGTATTGCCTTCTCTTTCTCCAACTATACCTACAGCAATCTATTATGAATAAAAATATAAAAAGAAGCGTTTTCTTTTCTTCGCATCTATTATAAAAACGGACATTGATACAACGGAGAAATACCCTTCTCCCTTAATGACTTTTTTCTATTCTTCTTGCCGATACGTCGCTATTTTTATACAATGCATCAAAAACAAAGCGGCCATATATATGATGTAGAAACGCTCTTCACAAAATTGAGCATCCTATCTATTCCCCTCCTCTACAATTTTTCTTCACATCTATTATAAAAACGGACATTGATACGACGGAGAAACGCCCTTCGCAAGACTGGGCTTTCGAGTCGTATCAATGTCCGTTATAATGATTAGAAGAAAAATAGCGCTACCGCTCCGGCAAGAATAATAGACAAAATAGTCCGTTCTACCCACAGCACCAACAGCTTAGGTATGGACACAGGAATTGTCGTCGATAAGATACATGGAATCAATGCTGAGAAAAACAGAAGTTCCGAAATACAAACAACAGCGACTACATAACGCACGGCTATGGCAGCTTTCACTACAAAAGCAGCCGGTAAAAACATTTCCGCAATTGATGTAGCCAATGCCTGTGCTACCACCAAGGCATCCGGCACTTGCATCATTGCCGTGAAAGGATAAAAAATATATCCCAGCCAATTAAATAGCGGTGTATATAATGCCATCAACATGCCGAATAAACCGATAGACATAATCGTTGGCAAAATATTGCACACCATGTGTAAGCCTTCGCGCGTACTGCGCCACACATTAGCACCGATATTGCCCGAAGCCGATGAAGCCAACAGTGCTTCTTGCCATGCCCGCGATAAACGGTTACCGGTGATAACTTCTTCCGGCTGTGGCGTTACACCATCCGCATACGCTTCCGTTACATGTGCTGTTGGATACAATCGCACAACAATGGCCGTAACAATAAAAGTAATGACTAAGGTCGTCCAAAAATAAAAATTCCAATACGGCATGAGCTGTAATATTTTGGCAACAACCACCATAAACGTTCAAGTGTTTAACGTATAAAGAAGGCACATATACATCGCTGGTACGTCATTCGCCTTCCCCACTCCTATTCGGTCTAAGTATTTAGAAATAAAGAAGTCCTGTATACATCGCAAGCATGTCATTCTCTCTTCTCTCTTTTATTCGGCATCAAGTGTTTAACATATAAAGAAGGCACATATACATCGTAGGTACGTCATTCGTAAGACCTGACTACCAAGATGTATATGTGCCTTCTAAAAACAAAAAACTTGACCCGAATAACCGTTTCCCGTCAACGCCTTGTTAAATGACTGATATAAGTTCCGTACTTCATTACAAGCGCCAATCTCAAGTTACTCGGGCCAAGCTTACACTACTCAGGATGTTTATAACCACTCACTCCCCAACGGACAAGCGTTGTTTCGGCGGTGGTTTGTATCCCGAACTGTCTTAACCTGTTCTCATTATAACAGCAATGTTGCCCTATAGGAATAGAAAACATCACTTTTCTTCATGATTTATCGTATCAATTATGCATACAGCGTCCAAAAAACGACAATTTCTTACATTATCATTTGACGTAAATACGGGTGATAACTGGTTTTCTCATATCATGATAATATATCATGCAATTCATGCCTATCACGCCTATTAATTCCATCATAGTAACAACGATAGCTTATTTTCGACGTTGGTAGTCGGCAGCCAATGCTTTTTTACGCTGCTCTTTTTCCTCCGCCGTTGCCGGTGCTTTACGTGTTCGCTCACCGTCACATAACTTACGATCGTCAGGATGATGCATCATACCTCCGGTCATCATTCCTTCATGATGATACGGAGGCACACATGTTCTGGGTGCAGGCATTCCTTCCGCCATCATTGGCTGATTATGATGGTATCGATAACGAAAATCCTTAGTTCCCTCTTTCTTCGTATCCTCTTCGCTCGCCTGTGCTGCCATTTGATGATAGCCCGGCTGCAATAACGGTTCCTTCGCACCTTCCACGGATGCCGCATTTGCTTGGTTCGCCCATAATGCAATCATAGCCACCGGCAATACTGCCATGTAACGTAATTTCATACTATAGCCTCCTTCGTTCTCTAAAAGAACGTCCTGTATTCCACATACTTTTTATTTCATCATTGTACCGACAACATCTATGCTGTAACGATTATTACCTATAACCGATGCTTGTATTGTACTGAAATTACATGAGTTCCCTATGAATGTTATATGAGAGTTCCATGAAGATATACATATAAATTAAAAATACAACTATTCTCTTCCCCTCCTATATAAAAAGACCAATTGTGATAGTTATGCAGAATGCCCTTCGCAAGACCGGGCTTCCAGTAACTATCACAATTGGTCCATTTTTATTTATTCAATCTCCATGCGCTTATCCGGTATAAGCCAAACAACGGCCATACCGCATACAACACATTCGCCACCCACGGCCACATAAAGGCAATCACTGCCGCCACAGTATATGTCACTACTGACAACTTTCCTTTATAATCACGGCCTATTAATTGCTTGATCTGTGAATGCTCACCTTCCGCAGCAACGATAACCGACTGCAGTATATAATAACCAAGCGCACAGCCTAACAAAACCACACCGTACAAAACGGTAGGCGCTACCGCGCCGGCATTGGCACCAATCCAGGCTGTCGAAACAGGAATCAACGACAACGCAAATAAAAGGAACAAATCGTCCCGTTGTCATAACCTACTCCTTCTTCTCGTATATATTGGCCGTGTCCCACTCACGCCTACGCTTATCCTTGTTTGGCAATAATCTCTGCCACTTCTTCCGGATGCTTTTCAAAATATCCCTTAGCAAACGGACATAGCGGCATAACCTTCGTCCCCGTTTCCTTAGCCCAAGCAATGGCTGTTTGCACCATCTGTTTGCCAACCCCCATGCCGCCGTAAGACGGATCTGTTTCCATATGATCGATAATAATTAGCGAATCATTCACACGGCTATACGTCATTTCACCGGCGAACTCCTTGCCGTCCGCCAATGCTACAAAAGCACCGAGCTTTTCCTTATCCACCTGCTTTACGGTAATTTCCATGTTTCTCTCCTTCTCATATCTACGCTATATTACTGCGAACCCTTCACAACTATACACATCCATGATCATACCATGTCATCATTATATGAAATCCATTGTATGTACGTATGTAGCCACTCACCCGGTAGAAATATGTTATGCATTTGTTTCCAAGCGATACGTCAATGCCCCCGATGGACATGCATCGATTTGCTTTTTCAATTCTTCCGTTGTGGCATTTTCAATGGTTATCCACGGACGCGCCTTCGGATTATATACCTTAGGCAACATCTTAACACACACCCCGGCATGCACACATTTCGACGAATCCCACACAATAGTAAGCTCGCCGTTACTGTATTCTTTCACTGAAAGGACCTCCTTTCACCACCTTTACGGCCAATACCGCTATCACGAAAGTGATAGTAATTATACTTTTCATGATATATCTTTGTTTTATTATAAAAGATACCCATAGCAAATACAACTTTACAAAAATAAAAAACTGTTAGAATACCCAACCAAAATTAGCATGTGCCGTTATACCTCGTTCGCGACCAAACCATCCGGTGACTCCGATTTGTTGATAGGTACTGCGCGCTTTTCCCACATTATGCGACCATCCTAGCTCAATTAAACCGCTGGTTCCTTTCAGTCGCGGCGAAGGCGTAGATGCTCCATCATAATAAGCAATCGCTTCTCCGTCAAATTCGTGTTCCACACCCAATCCGGCATACACGGCATGATGATTTGAAAAGTCTTTCGTATAGCGTGTACCTACGCGCAATCGATGACTGTCCACCGCATCAAAATCATAGGTTTCACCGGTGCTTAGGCGCACTGTATCACCGCCGGTATGACTATAAAAATATGTGCCGTACGTATCCAGCGTCGTCGTATCTGACAATGGTTTAACATAGCCTACTCCGGCATGAGCCGTAACATAGGTAGCGTCCGAATCAAAGGATACGGCCTGCGGTCCGCCCACAGTAAATACGCCACGATAATCACCACTGATTCGACCTACGCGCAAAGCGCCTTCATAATAGGCACCTGTGTTGGTATCATAACGGACTAACATACCGCCGCCGAAATTGTGAATATCGCCATCACCGCGTACACCACTATCGACAAGGCTACTATATTTTCCTACGCCATATTCCATAAAGGGAGCTAATGTTACCGTGCCATTTGCTTTTTCACGCTGCATACCAAAACCGATTTGTGTAGTAGATCCATAGGTTTTAATATGGGATCCCGTCTCATATTTTAAAGCAAACATAGTAGAGTTAAAGAACGGAGAATCATTGCCATTATTTTTAGCAATTGCCGCTTTTACACTGGATGCCATGGTTTCAGCTACCGAGTCGGCTCCTTTATTTGTAAAGGACGCCATAGCTACTGCCGTTTCTACCAGAGATTTTGTCTGCTCCATTAGCGGATCCCCGTGATGGAAGACGGAATCCGTATTGTTCGACGGTGTATCCGGCTTCGTCGTTTCTTCGGAGTTTGTTGCCGGCTCGTTTGTATCCGTTGTCGATTTGTCCGGCTTTGCCGTTTCATCCGGCTTCGTTGCCGGCTCGTTTGTATCCGTTGTAGGTGTATCCGGCTTCGTCATTTCATCCGGTTTAGTCGCCGGTTCAGTTGTATCCGTTGCCAGTTTGCCGTTTATATACAATACAATATCGTTATCTTCCGTCTGCATCTTCAAAGACTTGACACGAGATACCCCTTGTGTTACTGTTAATTGATTACGCGTCGTTGCATCCTTCATAATAAGCTCGCCTTGCTTCTTATCTAGTAAAACTATCTTTGTCGGTCCCGTTACATTCGTATCCCCGGCTACGTGCGCAACGATTTTACTCCCTGTTAAATCGGTAGCCTCATTCTTCGTCAACGTTAACATCGCTTTGTCTTCCAATTGCTTCGGCAGATTAAAATCAATATTTTCAAAATTATAAATATTACCTGCCGTTACACCGAAGGTGTTTATATTTAATGTGTTTCCTTGTTTTAATCTTTCAAAGGGAATATCTTTAAAAATTTTGCCGCTTCTGTCATTCATAATAATGCCGCCCATGATATCCCCATTAACCGTAATCGGTCCGTTAATACTAACCGTATTATTTATCGCACTGGTTTGTGGAACGTATGTGTCATCCCATACTTCTACGCTACCACCGACAATATCATCATATATTTGATTTCCATGTATAATTACTTCATTCTTATCCGAATGAATTCTACTATCGCCTCCAAAAACAGCTATACCATAGCCCGTTTTTCCATCTTCTCTGATAATAACCTTATTCTCATTGCCATAATGGGAGCCTTCTCCACCGATAATTTCATCAATCACATTACCGGATTTGAAGTCTACTACATTTCTATATGCTTCTTGTGAAATAGAACGGCCACCGGTAATAGTTGCATAATGACTGTCTTTTCCATCTATAATCACGGTATTATCATTGGCACTATACCCATGAGTATCATATCCGCCTTGAACTTCATCACCTTTCCCACCTTTTATAATTACGGTACTACCGTTTTCATAAGGCCCATCTATTCTTCCATCCCAATAATCATGTTCTGTAATAATTACGGTATGATCATCAGTACTCTCACTATCCGTTGCCCCTGCTGCATTCCACACTACGCCCAGGCTTAATGCCAGCATAATCCGAGTCGCTATTTTCTTGTGTATCATGATATATTTTCCTCCTAAACCCACACGATTCACTCATTTTACCTTCATGATACAATAAAATCTACCCCCTTGTATATTTACAATAGCTCATAGTCTTTATATAAAGGACTAGATATAATATACAGATATACCTTCTATATCTATTTTTCAAAATTTCTTTTTCTGATGACCTCTGACGAGCCTTCAGGGTCTACCCCACTCAATAACACCTGGCATGCCTTCAAACTTTCATGCTATGTCAAATATGAATCAAGATATAAAAAAGGACTACCCACAATCAACGCGTTCACACAGTGAACTGCGAAGATAGGCGTAGTCCTTTTTATATTTTATAGACTATATGTTACATCATCCACTACAAAGAAAATACACGCACGTAATTTTTTATTTTGTTAACAAACGCTTTAATTCTTCTATTTGTTTCTGAAGTTCATTGATCTGTGCCGTTGAAGATGCACGGAGTGCAGCCATTTCAGCTTTCGAAGTAGCCACTTCTTGTTCCAAGGTAGCGATGTGTTCTTTCACTACTACATCCGGTGTATATTCAATGGTGGTGCGACGATGTTCATCATCCTTGTCGTGAGAGGAACCGAATTTAATCGTCACGCCTGCATTCCACATCATGGAGCTGCCCGAGGTGTACGCACCGCCGATGTTTGCCATCAAGCTGTCGTTAAAGAAATGTGCTAAGCCCAAAGCGACGGCATGTTCTCCTTTATAACCGCCTACACCGGCCATAATCTGCGTCTTTTCATCCGGATCATATTGAAGCGGTTTCAATGCGGCCAACGCTGCATTCATCGCATCGCCCTGACGGGATTCCTTGCGCACATCATTAATAGCATGACGAATCCCATCCATCGATTGCTGCTGTGCCTGTGCCAATTCATTAATGCTCTGTGTATTGGCGGCGATATTATCTTTGTTAACCTTGATAGCCTTCACATTTTTGGCAATGTTTTCTTTATTTTCTTCAATTTCTGCCGTATGGGTTTTCACCGTTGTTTCTACGGATGTAATACGCGTTTCATTATTTTTAATCTCCGTCGTATTATTCATTACCCGCGTATCCAAATTATTTACACTTTGTTGAACATTAGTAATCAACGACGTATTGTTCGATACTTTGTTTTCAATCTTCGTCAAGTTCTGCGACTGTGCCTCTTGCGATGCGTTAATAGAAGCAATAGCCGTATCGGTTTTCGTTTTATAAGCGTTAAGGTCATTCTGTACGCCACTGATTTTTCCATCCATAGTAGTTAACTTGCTATCGATGGAGTCCTGTCGTTCTTTTAAACCCTTAATCGCATCCACATTCTGCTGGATTTTTCCATTTTGTACCGCATAATTTTTTTCTACCTGATCAAGGCGTGTCTCTTGATCATTCAACCGTTGATCTTGCTGATTCATACGTTCATCTTGATTGTTCAGCCGTGTATCAATACCATCAATTCGACTAGTATTCGCATCAATTCGACTAGTATTCGCATCAATGAGTTTGCTATTCGCATCAATCAACTTACCTTGATTATCTACGTCCTTTTGCAAATTGTCAATATTCGTTGTATTCGTAGTAATATTACCGGCATTCGTTTTAATATCGTTAGCATTGACTTCCGTCTTGCCGATAGCATAATACAACTGGCTACCGTTGATAGCATCGGTACTGGTTTCCGAAATACGACCGGCCGCTACATTAGTTACCGTACGGTAAATCGGCTTATCCATCATTACCTTACCATTAAATGGATCCGTATATCCGGTAAGCGTGCCATTCTTATCAGCGTTGCCAGTATAACCGGCTATGCCTTGACCACCTACACTGACCGTACCGTATGCTTCAGCCCCAGCAAAATGTAACTCTTTATTGGTAGCGTAATACGCTGCTTTACCGGTTTCTATTGTATAGGATGCCGTAGATTCTGCTTTATCCGTAATAGACCCGGACCCTAATGCTACGGAATTATCATGATCGGCACGAGCATAGGAACCGACAGCTACTGAATGTTTGCCCATAGTCGTAGCCGAATTACCAAAGGCGGAAGAGTCTTTGCCATACGCATAGCTGCGGATACCATAGGCTGATGTGTAATTTCCGAGAGCATACGCTGCATTACCGATAACGGTCGAATGACTGCCTTCCGTTATAGCATAACCACCGATGGCAATGGAACCGATGACGCCGGGTTCCGTATATTCCGGATTGTTCTTACCGGCGTTAGGTACAAACTCGCCATCCTTTAATTTACTTTTAGCCGTTATAGCATTTTCACCAATAGCAATATTGCGATAGCCCAATGCTTTCGCCCCATTACCTACGGCCACAGCACCACTGCGTGCTCCGCCACGATTGCCGTTCGGATCGGATGTACTATAAAGCGGCTTTCCATCATCACCGATTGCATACCAAATCGGGTCATCATATCCTTCGTTGGATAACCCCGCTACGGAATTGTTACCGATGGAAATGGCATTAACTTGCTGGGCAATCGCACTATTACCAATAGCAACTGCTTCTGCGGACTGTGCCTTTGCATCATGTCCAATAGCAACCGACTGATTATTACCTGTCTGACTACCCCAGCCCATGGAGATAGAAAACATTCCGCCTGCATTAGAATTATTTCCCACCGCTAATGCATATGACCCACTTGCATTAGATCCAGTACCAACGGCTTGCGAAGCGGAACCGGTTCCATTACCTTTTTGTACTGCATTTTCAGCTGTCTTCTTTACTTCATTGAGCTGTTTCATATTGACCGCATCATTATCAACTTGGCCATCAGCCACATTAACAATACGGCGTTTCATTTTATCTGAACCTACGCTGACAGTCTTTTCTTCAGTAGCTTTTGAGTCTACACCTAAAGCTACCGATTGCTTAGCTGATACTTCTGCATTATACCCCATTGCCAGCGATTGATTATCTAATACGGTACCACCAAAAATAGCTCCTGATTGGTATTTTCCTGCTTTTATTTTAGAATCACTTCCCCATGCTGCAGAATTACCACCAAAATTTG
>NZ_CAUGKU010000021.1:0-20515 GCF_959600285.1 Veillonella magna
AATAAAAATTATAAAAACTCTATGCGTACTGCTCCGATCGATGGATATGTACAAATAAAAGCAATTTTTACTTTCGAACATTTAATTCATACTATCGAATATGTAATTACTACTATCCAACGCGTAATCAATGACACAAAAGCTAAAAAGTCCCACATATAGATTGATCGGTCACATCTGGAAAATGGATATATAACCAAGAGGGCGACTCATGTCTTAGCGGTCAAGTCTTACGAATGAAATGAATAGATAAAAAAGTATCCTACGATAGCTCTTTGAAGCCCGGTCTTACGAAGGGCATTCTGCATAGCTATCGTAGGATACTTTTTTCTAGCAAGGAGAAGGAAGGAGACTATCAGCATAAGAAACGCTCTTCGATAGACTGAGCTTTCGTTGCTGATAGTCTCCTTTCTTTTGGATGTTCATTCGTCAGACCTGACCTCTGAGATATATGAGTATTGCTTTATTTCATTTCATTCTATTTTATAAACATCATCGTCACCGGATCCACATAGGTCACCAAGGCAAGTACTGCCAGTAGTCCTATAATGGGCCAGAGAATCTTTCGAGACAATAATCCCATGTCTACTTTGGAAATCGCCGAAGCCACAAAAAGATTAATTCCATACGGCGGTGTACAGAACCCAATAGCCAGGTTCATGGTGAGCATAACACCAAAGGTAATGGGATCCATGCCCAGCTTTACCGCTACCGGCAAAAGAATCGGTGACAGAATAATCGTCGCCGGAATATTATCGATAAACATCCCTACCAGTAACAGGAACGCATTGATAAGCAGCAAGATAATAATCCCGTTATCACTGAGACCGGTAATGAACATAGCAATCTTAAGCGGAATTTTTTCCAAGGTTAAGAGCACCGCAAAAGCAGCAGACAGCCCGATCATAAAGGTAGTATCACCGTTTACGTCAATGGCATCGCGAAAGGCTGCATAGGTTTCCTTATAATCCAGCTCCTTATAAATAAAAACACCGACTATCAGCGAATATACAACAGATACAACAGCCGCTTCCGTAGGCGTAAAAATACCACTGTAAATGCCGCCTAAAATAATTACCGGAGACAATATAGCCCAGAAGGCTTCTTTAAAGGCCGTCCAAATTTCCTTTGCACTTTTGCGTTCGTCACTGCCCACATAACCATTCTTCTTCGACACAATGTAACAGACGATCATAAGGGCTACCCCCATGAGCACGCCGGGTAAAATACCGGCCGTAAACATTTTCGTAATAGATGCATTGGCCACGACGCCGTAAATAACAAAGGGAATGCTGGGCGGAATGATAACCCCTATGGTACCGGCTGCTGCGGTAATGGCGGCAGCAAAGGGTTTACTGTAACCATGCTTTACCATTTCCGGAATCATAAAGGCACCTACTGCCGATACAGTCGCCACTGCCGATCCACTGATAGCAGCAAAGAACATACATACCACAATGGTTACCATCCCTAAGCCACCGGTTACATGACCGATAATACTCTGAAAAAAATCTACCAACCGTCGGGCAATCCCGCCGCTGCGCATCAAGTTGCCGGCTAGCATAAAAAAGGGAATGGCCAGTAGCGGAAACGAATCGACACCGGCAATAGCGTTTTGGGCAATAATCATCGGCGACAAGGGCGTAAACACGGCAATAGTAATGACCGTAGCAATACCGATAGCATACCCGATGGGCACGCCGATAAAGAGGAGCACGAAAAAAATACCGAATAAACTAATGGCATCCATACGTCCTCACCTCTCCTTCGCGTCTTGCTGTCTCATTGCCTACGGCCCTTACAATATTTTCCGCATGTGCCTTATCCATGCCTACTTTCGCAGCACCGTGTGACCACTCTTGCAAACGAGCACCGCCAAACGGCGCATCCGGTTCATCACTTCGCCAGTGACCGATAATACCACCGATAAGGCGCAAGCTCAGGATAGCCGCACTTACCGGCAAGGCTGCATACACATACACCAAGGGCAAACGCAACCCCGCGGACAGCACATGACGGGTAATCATGGAATCTACCAACTTGGCACCGGCGTAGAAAAGATATAGATTAAAGCCCAGCCAAATCAGGTCTATACCAGTGCGAATAATCTTATGACTCAATCGGCTTTTAAAAATATCGTAAATAATGTCTACACTGATATGTGATTTACGCCGATACGATACACTGGTCCCTAACCATATTTGCCAAATAAAAATATAACGCGCCACTTCTTCTGACCACACTAAGGACGCATTGAATGCAGCTCGCATGATGATTTGCGACAAAATTAAAATCACATTGACCGCCAAACTTATGATTAATAGCTTTTCTTCAAAGCTGTCATAGTAGGCTATCCATCGCTTCATGCGCATCCCCCTCTCTTTTATTACTAATAAAGGACATGCCTTCGGCGTGTGACGCGGCCTGTACTCCTCGTCACAGGCAATCTGCCACACCACCGAATCACATGTCCCTCGTCATCTATTTATTGTATTTTTCAGCTTTTGCGAAGATATCATTACCGAATTTATTACGATATGTATCATACATGGAGCTTAACGCCGTACGGAAGGCTGCCTTTTCTTCCGCCGTCAACGAGTTCACCTGCATGCCGGCTTCCTGCAATTTCTTAATCGCTTCACCGTTATCCTTTAATTCCATATCACGCTGTTCTTTTACATACGCTTTGGCCGCTTTTACCAATGTATCCTGTTGTTCCTTAGACAAGGAGTCAAACTTGCCCTTATTCATGATAAACGCCAAGAAGTTATGCGTATGCTCATCAAGGGATAAGTATTTCTGTACTTCAAAGAACTTATTGGCCAAAATCAGGCTTGGCGGATTTTCTTCTGCATCCACGGTTCCCTGTTGCAAACCGGTATACACTTCGGTAAAGCTCATCGGCGTCGGGTTAGCACCTAACGTTTTATAATAATCAATGAAAATAGGGCTTTCCATTACGCGCATCTTAATGCCCTGCAGGTCGGCCGGTTTTGCAATAGGCCGTACATTCGTAGTTGTACTGCGCGGTCCATTATAAGTGTACCCCAAATTTACCAAGCCTTTTTCCGCTAGCTTCTTAGTAAAGTAGTCGCCTACTTCACCGTCCATAGCATTGAACGCCGCCTCTGAGCTGGTGAAGAGGTATGGCATGTCCAGTACACCAAAATCGTCAGCATAGGCGGTAAGTACCGAAGTAGACGGCAAAGCAGCATCCAAGGAACCGGTCGCTACGGCTTCCGTCAGTTGTACGTCACCGCCAAGTGCACCGTTCGGATAGATTTCTACCTTCACGCTACCTTTAGTATCTTTTTCCACTGTTTCTTTAAAATGAACGAGTGCTTGGTGTGTGGATCGGTTTTCCGGCTCTACATGCCCGATTTTAATGGTCGTATCCTTACCGGCTCCGGCCTTTTGGTCGCTGGGCCCGCCACAACCAACCAGCAATGTTCCCGTCAGTGTCATAAGCATAGCTACTTTAAGAAACTTTTTCATACCCTACCGCCTCTCTTATTGATATAAAAATACAATCGCTTTTTCTCAATGTACATCTTGTGCTCTATTATACCATCTCAGTAGTACATTCATCAATCCTTTTAGTTATGTATGTTATGTCAATACAGCATAAAATCCCCCTAGACCATAGCAAAGAAATTCCATAGACCTTAGCATAAAAAAATCCCCATAGACAGGTGAACACGTCATGCATTACAGCTGACGTGTTCACCCATCTATGGGAATGTAATGATTACTATCGACCTATCCGAATCGATGTATTAATCTTTTTTAAATTTTGGCGATGTCGGGCATGTTTCCGGCGTTACGTCTTTGCGTACACCGAGATCTCCGCTGCGATCAACATATGTCGTATGCAACAGCTGTTCGGACAATTCACCTAACGGATGACCGAGGAAATCTTCGTAAATCGCTTTGATTTCCGGGTTTTCATAGCTGGAGCGAAGCTTCATAGCTGCATCGTGATTGTAAAGGCCGGTGATGCGTTCGCCTTTTACTTTATCGGCTACCGGCATCTTAACACGCGGCTGTCCGCCGCCACCGATACAACCACCGCGGCAAGCCATCATTTCAACGAAATCATATTCTTTGCCATTGGCTTTCATTTCGTTTA
This sequence comes from Veillonella magna, assembly GCF_959600285.1. Classification (NCBI taxonomy): domain Bacteria; kingdom Bacillati; phylum Bacillota; class Negativicutes; order Veillonellales; family Veillonellaceae; genus Veillonella; species Veillonella magna. The sequence goes on from NZ_CAUGKU010000021.1 coordinate 4,130, forward strand.
AGAAGTCGCGGATATTTTTACCGCCGTGAACAACAGCTACCTTCAAGGTCTTATCGCCGATAGCTACTTCTGCTTCTTTTACGCCGTCCATACCGCGAACAGCTTCCAGTTTAGTAAGCGGTTCCGGAGACGGTTCTTTGCCGGTAATGAATTTATAGGCCGTACGCATGGCTGCTTCCATAACGCCGCCGGTGTTACCGAAGATAACCCCGCCACCACTGGCTGCACCGATGTATTTATCAAATTCGGAGTCTTCCACCGCCGTAAAGTCTACATTTTCATCGCGCAACCACTGTGCAAATTCGCGAGTAGTCAAGCAGTAATCCGTGTCGCGCAAATCGTCACGACCCCAGTATTCAGCCGATTTATTCTGTTCCGGACGACGGATTTCAAATTTCTTTGCCGTACACGGTGCCACACTGACGGACACGATGTTAGCCGGATCGATATTCATATTTTTAGCAAAATACGTCTTCAATGCAGCCGCTTCCATAGCGATGCAGCTACGAGTCGTAGAAATATGAGACGTATATTCTGGGAAATAGGTTTCACAGAACTTTACCCATGCCGGGCAGCAGCTGGTGAACTGCGGTAATTTACCGTGACCGTGTAACACACGTTCAATAAGCTCACTGGCTTCTTCCATGATGGTAAGGTCTGCGCCAAAGTTAGTATCTACCACATAGTCGGCTCCCAATGCACGAAGAGCACCAACCATTTTGCCTTCCAAATACGTACCCGGTTCATAACCGAATTCTTCGCCGATACCTACGCGCACAGCCGGAGCTGTCTGGATAACGACAATTTTATTCGGGTCTGCAATAGCTGCTTTTACTTCATCAAGCTCCGTGCGTTCATACATAGCACCGAACGGACAAGCGGCTGCGCACTGACCGCAGTGAATACAAATCGGATTGTCACCGGTGGATTCTAAATCATAGTAGTCCAATACGCTCATCACATCGGCACAAGCACGACGGCATAGCGTACAGTTCTTACATTTGTCAAGATCATGGATAATAGCAATGTTGTCTTCAGCGATCGGCACACGGCGATCAATATGCTGGAATCGACTTTCGAAACTCATTTTGCACCTCACATAAGAATTCAGATATACTAGTTATGTATATAATAGACGGACAGTCTCTATCGACTTATCCGTAAGTCGCACATGAGAGATGTACGTGTTATCATTATATTACCCCATAAAAAGCGTTTTAGAAAATGCTTTTTATGCATATAGAGCCATTGTTTGACGCATACTTCTTTTTCATTAATAATCTATCTCAACTAACAGGTACATCACCTCATTGTAGCTGTGTAATGTACCCTTTCATCGTGCCAAAAAGAGAGCCACTGCCATAGCAATCGACCGCCAATCAACACCGCCCGTAGTCTGTGTTTTGCCGATATACTCAAAAATCGTCCGATGCGCATGTACATAATTGCGCACCTGCTCATACAGTCGTCGCCCTTCCGTTACACTGCAGTACCCATCCAGAGCCGCTTCTAATGCATAGCGTTTATCAATTTCTTCACGGAAGTACCCTTGAACAAAGAGGAACAAATCTATGAAGCGATTGTCAATCCAAGGGATGGTGTATGTATTCTCCCAATCGACGAAGGCGATCTCTTTTGTTACGTCATCATAAATAATATCGCGCGCCGCCGGTCTTCCATGTACATAACCGCCTGCATGAAGTGTAGCCAGCCCGCGTCCGGCCGCATAAAAAGCCTCTGTTATAAGCTCCTTCGCATCGGGTCGCCGTAAGATTTCATTAAGCGGACGTCCACCGGCCTTCGTCACCATAAACTGTGCCGTGCCGATAATCACCTCCGGAGCCAATCTAAACCGTGTATACACATCCTGCATGCGCTGCACTTCAGTAAAAAATGTATCGTTTCCCCATCGCAGCGCCCAACGCTTATGCTTCATATGCTGCTTAACAAAATATGTATTTCCTTCATAGGTAAAAGGAAATACCCGCTTATCTCCATTCATCCGACAGGCCACTGCCACCGCATCATATAATCCGCGACTATCCCTAGTCATATGCTCACTGCCTTTCTATTATTTTCAAAACTTGCCCTCAGTCCCATTGCTGTTTTATAATAAACCCATAACATTAGAAAAATAATGTAATCTACAATTTAGTAGCATACTGCAGAGAGAGGTGTACTATGAAACTAGTCATTATGGAACCGTTAGGCGTGGTACCGACGTTGGTAGATGAATTATCGGCACCGCTAAAAAAAGCCGGTCACGAGGTAGTTTATTATACTACAAAAGAAACTGACCAAGCAAAATTATTCGATCGTGTAAAAGATGCAGACATCATCATGTTGGCCAACCAGCCTTTGTCCGGTGACATCATTCGCCGCTGTCCGAATTTAAAAATGCTGTCCGTTGCCTTTACCGGTGTGGACCATGTTGATTTAGCCGCCTGCCAAGAACGAAACATTACCGTATGCAATGCTGCCGGTTATTCCACCAATGCCGTAGCAGAGCTTGCCTTCGGACTTGCCATCGCTACGATTCGCAACATTGTTCCTTGTGATGACCGCACTCGTCACAGCGGCACCAAAGATGGCCTGGTAGGTTTTGAATTATTTGGCAAAACCTTCGGTATCGTAGGTACCGGTGCTATTGGCAGCCGCGTTGCTGAAATTGCCTTAGCCTTCGGTTGCAAGGTTATCGCCTATAGCCGTACGCAAAAGCCCGACCTAGTAGCCAAGGGCGTTACTTATGTTACGCTAGACGAACTCTTCCGTACCGCCGACTTTGTTTCCCTGCATACACCGTTAACAGCAGATACTAAAAACCTCGTTAACGCCGATCGCATAAACAGCATGAAGTCCACTGCGGTACTTATCAACACAGCACGCGGTCCCGTAGTTGACAGTCAGGCGCTGGCCAATGCCCTTAACGAAGGTCGCTTGGCAGCTGCCGGTATCGATGTATTTGAAATCGAACCGCCTATCGATCCGGCCCATCCGTTATGCCATGCTAAAAATACGGTAGTCACACCGCACATTGCCTTCGCCAGCAAGGAGGCCTTGGAAATTCGCGCCGGCATCGTCTTTGATAACATCACGGCGTGGATGGGTGGCAAGCCGCAAAATCTTGTAAAATAATATACTATCGTTAAAAGAAATGACTGCGTATGTATCGACGCTCTGCGTCGTCGTTCTATGCAACACCTCTCTTAAGAGGCACGCTTTACAAGAAATACTACAACAAAAGGAGATGAATCCCATTGGGATTTCATCTCCTTTTTATATGTTATGTCAGTACGTGCACACCATCGCTTCTATATGCCTCACATAGTATGCCCAATGTATAAGACCTATAAAACCTAAACGATAATCATCTGCGATATGCACCGTCCATACGTGCGCTGTGCCTCAGACGCGCCATTACTCGGCTATGCCTAAGTCGGCCAATAATTTACCTACATGCTCTTTTGCTTTTACACCACGATACTCACCGGTGATAGTGCCTGTTTCATCAATAAGAAACGTCGAGCGCTCGATACCGATAGATACCTTGCCGTACAATTTCTTTTCCTTCATAACGCCGAAGGCTTGGCATAAGGTTTCCTCCGTGTCTGCCAACAGCATAAAACGCAAACCATATTTAGCCTTAAAGTTAACATGGCGTTTCACCGTATCACGACTTACGCCGATAACAGTGTAGCCTGCTGCCGCTAAGCGATCATAGGCTTCGTTAAATTGCTGCGCCTCTACGCTGCATCCCGGTGTATTGTCTTTCGGATAAAAATAAAGCACTGTCTTTTGTCCTTGCAGGTCCTGTTCCGTTACTTTTTTTACTTCATCGGAAAGAACGGAAAACGCTGGTACCTTAGTGCCCACTACATTTTCTGCCATGCCTATCCCTCATTTCTTTACACATCATCAAACTCACATAGCCCGGTGTATTATCAAATGCTTACTTCTGTGATTATTTTCCCTGGAAGTTCGGACGACGACGTTCTGCGTAAGCCCGTACACCTTCTTTGAAATCTTCGGAGAAGCCCAACGAAGTCTGCAATTCTACTTCCAGCTTTACATATTCTTCCCAGTTTGTAAAGAAGCTGGCCCACATCATTTCCTTCATCGCCTTGAAGGAAAGCTCCGGTCCCTTAGCCAATCGCGTGCATAAGCGCGCCGTAGTGCGCTCTAACAATTCCGGTTCGCACACCTTATACACAAAGCCGTATTCTTTGGCTTTGTCTGCGGTTACCGCTTCACCGGTCATAGCTAACTGCATGGCACGATTGATGCCTACGGCACGGGTCAGAAGGTACATCCCACCTGCATCCGGTGCTAAGCCAACATTAACAAAGGCCTGAATAAAACGGCTGTTAGTCGAGGCGATGCACATATCCGCAGCAAGAACCATATTAAATGCCGCACCGGCTACCGCACCATCCGTGCTCATCACTACCGGTTTAGACATTTTTTTCATGGCGAAGGAAATTTGCATAACCAATTCGGCAATTTCCACCAAGGCCTGCTGATCATTTGCTTCTACAGCACGCTTCATCTCGGTAAGGTCACCGCCTACGGAAAACACTTTGCCGTTTGCATTAATGAGCAACACACGTACCTCTTTGTTTGCTTCCGATCGTTCGATAGCATCCAAAATTTCTTTACACATGTCTACGTTAAAGCCGTTTTGCACTTCCGGACGATTGAAAGTGATAGTAGCAATCTTGTTTTCTACCGTATACAAAATACCTTTGTAATCCATTTACTTCTCCATTCCGGGCCGTCCAGCGACCAGTCAACACTATATCTACGAATATCAATATAGACTAGTATACCCTTTTTTAGGAAAAATGTAAAAGGTCTAATTAGTACAACATCAGCCTTTCAATTCGTTTTACTTCTTTGGCCAGGTAAGCATACCCGTTCGCACAGCTTCCTCATAGCGACTGATCTTATAGTCCAACAGATCCAAGGTCTCTTCGATGTGTCGTTTTTGTTCCAACAGCTCTTCTCGACGCTCCGCCAAAAGATCGCGGCGCGCTTCAATGGTACTGTCGCCTTCGCGGAACAGTTTTACATATTCGATTAAGGATTCCACCGGAAGCCCGGCAGATCGCATACACTTCGCCAGCTCTACCCAACCCAGGTCTTCTTCTTGATAATCGCGAATCCCCCCAGCCGTTCGCGTTACCGGCGGAATCATGCCCACCCGTTCATAGTAGCGCAATGTGTCCTGCGATAATCCATATTGTTTACTTACCTCTGCAATTGTCATATCATCGCCCCCTTTTTAACGAAAAATCGGAATCGCCACGCGGGCGTGCGGGGAAGCGGCCCAATCATGTGATTCCGATTTTCCTATGATTACATTGTATACCTGGGAGTTAACTCCAAGTCAAGCATCTGTCTTACATTCTTATTCTTGCGGTGCCAACGCCTGTTGCATACGCACATAGGATTGACGACGTTCGTGGGCATCGGCTTCCGTTTTTTGGAACAATTCCTCCGCCACTTCCGGGAAGGAACGTGCTAGCGAGGAGTAACGTACTTCACCCATGAGGAAATCACGGAAGCTTTCCGTCGGTTCCTTCGAATCCAGACTGAACGGATTTGTCCCCGTGCCACGTAGTGCCGGGTTGTAGCGATATAAATCCCAATAGCCACAGGCAACAGCACGCCGTGCTTCTTCCTGACTCTTGCCCATGCCTGCTTTTATGCCATGATTAATACACGGTGCATACGCAATAATGAGGGACGGTCCCGGATAGGCTTCTGCTTCGCGAATTGCTTTAAGAAGCTGATTCTTATCGGCGCCCATGGCTACCTGTGCTACATACACATACCCGTAAGACATAGCCATCATGCCTAAATCTTTTTTCTTCGTCCGTTTGCCCGCTGACGCAAACTGTGCTACCGCTGCCGTATGTGTTGCCTTCGATGCCTGACCACCCGTATTGGAGTACACTTCCGTATCGAGCACCAAGACATTGACATCCTCACCAGCCGCTAGCACATGATCGATGCCGCCATAACCGATATCATAGGCCCAACCGTCACCGCCTACAATCCACTGCGACGGTTTGACAAGAAGGCGCTTTTCTTTTTTAATATGCATTAATGCTTGACGCACCGCATCGCTTATCGAAGCACATTCCAACGCAGCCGTTACCGCCGCTAAGGCCCGATCGGCCCGCACGCGCGTATCGGTACCGTCATACATGCTATCCTTCCAAGCCGTTAACGCCTCTTTTACTTCGCCATCCAACGATGGTACTACGGTTTCTACAATAGTCGCTAATTGTTTACGCTGTTTATCCGTACCGCTGAACATACCGAAACCAAATTCTGCATTATCTTCGAAAAGCGAGCTGGCCCATGCCGGTCCCTGTCCTTTAGCATTGACCGTATATGGATTACTTGGCATGGAGCTGCCCCATACAGAGGAACATCCGGAGGCATTGGCCACGATCATGCGATCACCGAACAACTGCGTGATTAATTTAACATACGGCGTTTCACCGCAACCGGCACAAGCACCGGAGAACTCGAGCAACGGTGTTTCAAATTGACTGCCCTTCACGGTAAATTTATTCATCGGATTGTCTTTATCCGCTACACTAAGACCGTAATCCCAGAGTGGCTGCTTTACTACTTCTTCGTCAAAGGGCTTCATGACAAGAGCTTTCCCCTTTGGTGCCGGACAAATATCTGCGCAGTTACCACAACCAAGACAGTCCATGGTATTCACGGAAATGCGGAATTCCAAGCCGTTAGCCCCTAATGCCGGTACGGTTTCAAAGCCATCGGGAGCCTTTGCTACTTCATCGTCCGATGCCAATACGGGACGAATCGTTGCATGAGGACATACAAAGGCGCATTGATTACACTGGATACAATTCTCCTTAATCCAGTGCGGTACCGTTAGCGATACACCGCGCTTTTCATAAGCCGCCGTTCCCGGCGGGATAACGCCGAAGGTGAGATCCTTAAACACGCTGACCGGCAAGTCATATCCCTTCTGACTGTTAATGGGGCGCAAAATACTATCCACAAACGGAACGCCCGTATCCTCTACCTTAATTTCATCCACAGCATCCGCCCAAGACGGTGGTACCGGCACAGCCTGCACTTCACTGACACCGCGTTCCAAGGCAGCTCGGTTCATAGCCACTACGGCATCACCTTTATTGCCGTATGTTACTTCAATGGATTTGCGCAAGGCAGCTACCGCATCGTCCAAAGGCATAACATCGGTAAGCTTGAAGAATGCACCTTCACATACCATATTAATGCGATTGCCAAGACCGATTTCTTCAGCGATACCGGCCGCATTAATAATGTAAAAATGAATGTGCCGCTGCGCCAAAATACGTTTCACCCTAGCCGGCAATTTATCTTCCAATTCTTCCGGCGACCACGTACAGTTAAGCAAGAAGGTGCCACCGTCCTTAATATCACCGAGAACATCGTAAGTATTTACATAGGATTGTCGATGTACAGCGATAAAGTCGGCATGGCGAATCAAATACGGCTTTTCTATGGGCTTGTCGCTAAAACGCAAATGTGAAATGGTAACACCGCCGGACTTCTTCGAATCATAGGCAAAGAACGCCTGTACATAGGAGTCTGTCAAATCGCCGACTACCTTAATCGCACTTTTATTGGCCCCTACGGTTCCATCCGATCCAAAGCCCCAGAATTTACAAGACCTGATCTTCTGACCGGCTGCGGCAAATGCTTCTCCCCGCGGCAATGACAGGTGAGTGACATCATCCACAATGCCTACTGTAAACGGGTGCTGTGGTTCTTTCGATTGCAAGTTACGTACGATGGCGACTATGTCTTCAGGAATTACATCATGACCGGCTAATCCGTATCGACCGGCGATAACGCGAATCTGTCGACCGCTTTGTGCGATAGCCGCTTGCACATCCAAGAATAACGGTTCACCCATCGAGCCCGGTTCTTTTGTACGATCGATTACGGCTATGCGCTGTACACTGGCGGGCAAGACGCGCAGCAAATGTTCTACCGAGAACGGGCGGAACAGATGCACCGTAATAGCACCTACCTTTTCACCGCGTTTTACCAATTCTCGCACTACTTCATTAATGGTTTGCGTAGCCGATCCCATAGCGACAATAACATCCGTTGCATCCGGTGCGCCGGTGTAGGTAAACAGATGATAATCTCGACCTGTGCGGGCATTGATTTCCTGCATATAGTCTTCTACAATATGCGGCAATGCATTGTAGTAACCATTCTGTGCTTCCCGATGAACAAAGTACACATCATCATTTTCAAGGGCACCGCGCACACTGGGATTATCTACGTGCATCGCACCGGCTCTGAACTGCGCCAATGCTTCTTGATCCACCAAATCCTTCAGCTCATCATACCCTAACACTTCCACCTTTTGAATTTCATGGGACGTACGGAACCCTTCAAAGAAATTGATAAACGGAACACGCCCCTTTAACGCCGATAAGTGAGCGACTGCACTGAGATCCATAACCTCCTGCACACTGCCTTCTACCATCATGGCACAGCCGGTAGCACGACAGGCCATCACATCTTGAAAGTCACCAAATATACTGAGTGCATGCGTGGATAACGCCCTTGATGCTACATGAATCACGCCCGGCAATAACTGACCGGCTAGTTTATATAAATTCGGTATCATCAAAAGTAAGCCTTGGGATGCCGTATAGGTTGTGGTTAGCGTCCCTGTTTGTAGTGCACCGTGAACAGCTCCGGCTGCCCCGCCTTCATGTTCCATTTCAATTACTTTTACCGGATGACCGAACATATTCTTTTTGCCTTTGGCTGCCCATTCATCAACCAGCTCCGGCATCGGAGACGATGGGGTAATCGGATAAATCGCCGCTAATTCTGTAAAACCATAGGAAATATAGGCAGCTGCATAGTTGCCGTCCATTGTTTGCATTCTACGCATACGAATCCTCCTCCGGCAATACCTATTGCCGTTACTACAACAAACCAATAAACCTGACATCCCGGTGACTCGCCAAACCAATGCTGCAACCCTACAACAACGATCATCGGAATATGCGCGCATCCGATTACCCAGTTACGACCGTATCCAAAACCAAAGAAAATTACATAACCACATAATTCAAATGCCTATAGTATATAATTTACCACTTACATCGAAAGTCCTCTTTGTATACAAGATACTTGCTATGCTTTTTTGTCATTTTTATTTATTCATGTGTATACACTCCACAGACACTCCCTGCAATCAACGACAGGCATCTAAGGCTTGTGTTAAATCGGCAATAATATCTTCCGGCTCTTCCAACCCTACGGAGAGGCGTACCAAACCTTCACTAATACCAGCTTCCGCCAACTCTTCCTTAGTATAAGTGGAGTGAGTCATGGACGCAGCATGTTCAATCAATGTTTCTGCATCACCAAGCGATACGGCCAATCGACACAACTCTACGTGATTTAATAAGGACTTGCCCGCTTCAAAACCACCTTGCAATTCAAAGGAAATCATCCCTCCTGGTAAGCGCATTTGCTTATTAGCCAATTCGTATTGTGGGAACGACACTAAGCCCGGATAATTCACTTTTGTCACTGCCGGATGCTGTGCCAAGAATTCCGCTACCTTCTGTGTACTGGCGGAGTGACGCTCCATACGCAGCTGTAATGTTTTCATGCCTCGTGCCAATAAAAAGGCATCAAACGGACTCAATACAGATCCTGTCATATCCTTGATACCCACCAGTCGCACTTGGGTAATAAAATCTGTAGTACCGCACACGGCTCCGGCAATCACATCACCATGACCATTTAAATATTTTGTAGCAGAATGAAGCACCACATCGGCACCCAGTGTCAACGGCTGTTGAATGTAAGGCGTGCAGAATGTATTATCTACCATAACCATGGCATTCGATGCTTCATGAGCCAACGTACTTACCGCCTTAATATCAATAAGCTTTAACGTAGGATTGGCAGGCGTTTCCAAATACACAACGCGCGTATTTTTTCGCAATGCCTTGCGCACCGCATCAAGATCGCTCATATCTACCAAGGTTACTTCAATACCGAACTTTGTCAGCCCATGCATCAACAAGGCAAAGGTGCAACCATATAAAGTATCACTGGCCAATACATGATCACCGCATTTGAGCGCCGTCAATGCGCCGAATGTATTTTCACTGTGTCCTCCATGGATGGCTCTCGTTGCAAATCCTCGTTTAACCAATGTATTGCGTTTCATAATAAATACCTCCTTCAACATACTGGGTTGTTTCTTGATTTCAGCATATCATGAAGGAGTTTTCTTTACTAATATTCATAAACTGTAACGTTCCATAGCTTTAAACTATGGAACGTTACAGTTACACCGGATGACAACGTCGTAACGCTTCATCAAGGCATGCAATATATTGTTGAACCGCCTCATCGAGAATGGCATTGCGCAAATGAATGCGTCCGATTGTCATTGTGTCAAAGCAACCACTGATGGGAATCGAAATGATATCCTCCCCTACCATGTCAGGACAAATACATCCCGTTCCTATGTTAAACGCATCCGTCGTACGGATTACGCTGAGCATACCTGAGCGATCCGTTACAAAAATTTGTTTAGTCGATACTTTATCAGCAAACACAATTTCCTCCGAATACTGCTCCGAGTCCGATCGCTGATCATATTGTATATACGGATATTTTTTCAGCTCATGAATGGACACCGATGTACGAGAAGACAACGGATGCCCTTTACGGATATAAATCTGAGGCGTATACTCACCTAGTGGTGTAAATACAATTCCTTTCTGGTGAAAGAGACGCGTTAAAAACCGTATTAATTTTAAAACCCTTTTTTCTATTTTCAGTACGTACTGTTCACTTACCACTCATTTCAAAGGAGGCGACTATCCATGAACTCTCATACGTCTGCAGTACCTGCTTCACCACCTATATCAACACCAAAGGCCATGTCTGCCCATGAGTGGCAGGAAGCCATTCGCTTTGATGCCGTTGACCGCGGCTGGATTATCATGAGTATCGGCATGGCTATCGGTGCAGGGATTGTCTTTTTACCGGTTCAAGTTGGTGTCGTCGGTCTATGGGTCTATTTACTATCTGCCGTTATAGGCTACCCGGCACTGTATTTATTTCAGCGCCTCTTCGTCAACACCTTGGCCTTGTCACCGAAATGTGAGGACTACCCGACAGTCATCGGACAATACTTAGGAAAAAATTGGGGCCTCCTCTTAGGTCTGCTTTACTTCATTATGATTGTTATAAGTCTCTTTTGCTATTCTACAGCAATCACCAATGACAGCGCTGCCTTTTTATATACATTTCACGTCACCGATACTTCATTGGCCTCGAACCCCTGGTACGGACTCTGCGTTATTATTCTTTTAGTTGCACTGGCTGCCCAAGGAGAAAAGCTAATCTTTAAAATTTCTACCGGCTTAGTCATTACCAAACTATTTGCCATCATCATTTTGGGGTTATGTATGGCACCGTATTGGTCCTTGCAAAATATTTCTTCCCTTCCTTCGGTAACCGATGGTCTCTATCAAGCCTTTCACATGTTACCACTCACATTGACCTCGATTTTATTTATGCAAACCTTAAGTCCCATGGTTATCTCCTATCGCGCTCACCACCAATCAATCGCCGTAGCACGACATAAGGCATTGCGTGCCATGAACATTTCTTTCGGCATTTTATTTACTGCCGTTTTCTTCTTTGCGCTTTCCTTTACCTTTGCCATGAGCCATGATCAAGCCGTCATGGCTGCGGAGCAAAATATTTCTGCCTTGGCCATTGCCGCTCGTGAAATTGATGGCGATACGGTAAAGGTACTGAGCCTGTTGCTGAATATTTTTGCCATCACCACTGCCTTTTTCGGCGTCTTTCTGGCATTCAAAGAAGGCTTCCGCGGTATGCTCCTCAATCTATTGCGTCGTCTCATAACACCAACGGATATGCACTATCGCCTCGTTGCTGTGGTTACTTTAATCGTCGGCGTAGCCGTATCTTGGCTGGCTGTATATCTTAACATTCCCGTCATTCGCCTGCTCACCTATATGGGTCCTATCATGGGAATTCTCGGCTGCTTCTTACCTGTATATTTGGTATATAAAGTACCGGCCTTGGCGCAACTGAAAGGAGCTACACTCTGGTTCATCGTTGCTGCGGGACTGCTGTTATCCGCCTCTCCTTATTTATAAAATAACGACCGTTGTCCTTTGGGTCTCCCCTTAGGTACAACGGTCGTTTTATTTATTTAAGATATGTCTCTGCTACTCGTCCTAACCAGGCAATGCCATTAATCATATCCACTTCTTCAATATTAAATTTAGGATTGTGATGCGGTGCGGGAATCGCCGATCCAAGTACCATATAGGTACCGCGCCCACCATTCGCTATGACGCGTTCCAGGAAAAAGGCACAGTCTTCACTGCCCCCGCCGGAATATACCAGCGGTGCCTCTTTGAAAATACCGCTATCCTGTGCCAGCTTTTGAATTTCCAAAGCCAATGATTCCGTATTCTGTCCTGCCGGAGCTCCGCCTACTTCTTCGGTAGTCACAGATATGTCGTACATTACGGCAGCGCCTTTCAAAATCTGTAAGACTCTTTCTTTAATGTAATCATTAATCTCCGTTGTCTCACCGCGAGTTTCAATTTTGAGTACTGCCGTATCAGGAATTACATTGCGTCCCGTACCGGCATTGAGAACACCTACATTAATGCGCGATGCTCCTTGAGAATGACGGGAAATGGCCTGTAAATTAAGTGCTGCCGTACAAGCGGCGAGCAACGCATTTTTACCGAGTTCCGGTGACCCACCGGCATGCGAAGAGTATCCGGTAAACGTAGCATCCAGCTTGGTGGTAGCCAAGAAGCCCGGATTCATGCACGCCAGGCAGCCGGATAACTTTTTATCAAAACCAATGTGCATACCGAAAAATATATCTACATCATCCACTACACCGGCATCGCGCATAGCTTTTGCACCGCGCACCCCTTCTTCGGCAGGTTGCAGGATAAGTTTGAAGGTCCCCTTTAAGGTATCTTTTTTCATGGCTACATATTCGGCCAAACCTAACGCCATCGTCAAATGCGCATCATGACCGCAAGCATGCATGGCTCCGTGGTGGCAGGAAGCAAAACCTTCTTGATTAGGAAAATGGCCGGGATCATCGGACTCAATAACATCATTGGAATCGATATCCGCGCGGAAGCCAACCACAGGACCGCCGGGTTGGCATTGCATGGTAGCTACCATGCCGGTAAAGCCGTAGCCCATCTTTTCTACCCACTTTGGATTGGCGCCTTCTGCAATAGCTCGATCCATAGCAGCCTTCATCGCTTCTCGGCTGGGCAAACCCATGCGTGAGTCTGCTTTGACCACCTCTTCACCTACAACGAGCGTAAAGCCGAGTTCTGTCAAACGGTCTGCTGCCATAGCTGCCGTGCGATATTCCAACCAGGCCGGTTCCGGATGCTTATGTAAATCACGACGCATAGCAATAAACCGCTCTTTATTTTTCTGTGCAAATTCAATACTGTTCATGGGTATCTCTCCTTTGTCAATCGACGGACTATATCAATCTACGGGCTGCCCGCCGACAGTCCTCTGTTATTATCATTGTAATAGTTATTGTCATACTCATAGTTGTTGTCATAACCATAGCTATTGTCATACTCATAGCCATTGTCATACTCATAGCCATCTACAGTTAAAAGGGAGGCGGATTGCCATCCCCCTCCCCATGTATACGCGCTATAATTATAAACGACCGCATACGTAATCTATAGTCATAAACCATACATAGTCTTACATGGTCTATGCGTTTACACGTTTAACTATTTTATACGCTTACATAGTGTATACTCTTACTCCTTTTCTTAGAACTTAGAATAAGAAAATTAACGTGATAGTCCCCAATAGCATAGGAATAATATTGCGCTTTGTCAACTCTACCGGCGATACCTTAGCCAGTCCCGCACATACAATAGCCGCCCCGGCTACCGGCGAAGCCGAACGACCTACGGCACCGGCAATCTGTGCCAAGGAACCAAGGTCAATAATCGTCATACCGAAGTTAGCTGCATGCGGTGTAATGGCTCCGTTAAACGCTAACGCCGCCGCATCACCGGAACCGCTGAGAATGGCAATGGCAAAAGGACCAAAGGCACCGGCCACTTTGGCAATGGATTCGGATCCCTTCATCACCTCAATCAACGACTGTGTCAGCCCTACCGACTGCATACCGAAGGTAAATACGGCGGCCGCTACGATAAGGCCCATAACATTTCCGTATGCACTGCCCATACCGTTAAAGAATTCCTTTGTCACATCTTGTGGATTCGAGCGCGTTACAATAATTCCCAACGCACAACCAATAAGCATGGCCTCGGATACGCCCATCGTCGGTAAGATGCCAACCGATTTACTTCCCAATACAAGGAGAATAAGCGGTACTAACGGTACCAGTGCATATAACGGATTAACTTTTATTTTACCGATAGTCGCTTCTTCCTCTTTCAGCAATGCTTCACGGCGACTTTCTTCTGCCCCTTCCTTGCGGATAATAGCAATAATGGTCAATGCCGCAATCACTACCAGAGAGGCAATAATGGCCTGCTGTGCTTCGCTCATGATAACCGTCATAACATCTACATTGGCCAGCTTGGCAATAAAAGGATTATGCGAGGTCCCCGGGCTGATAGCACTGCCCCAAGTACCGGCTAAGACTGCGGAGCCTGCCATTGCCGGATGCACACCGGCACCGATTAGCGTGGGAATTAAAATACTTCCTACTGCAGCAGCACAACCGGCCGCACTGGGGATAGCAATGTTAATCCACCACGTCAGCAAAATAGCCAGCGGTATAATAATAGCATGACTCTTCGTGATAACTCCGGATAAGGAATGAATCAAATGCTTATCACATTCCGTATATTTCATAACAAAAGAAAAGCCCATAACCGTACAAATCGTTGGCACCAAGGTTCCATGCACCATAGTTTTATTAAAAGCCGTAACCATGCCGCCCAGTTGTCCACCGGCAAAGGCCATCAATGTCCCTGCCACCAAGAGCACCAACCGGGCATCGTACTTTTTAACAATACCTATAATTGTTAACAGTACTACTAAACCACCGAAATATGCCATAGCACACCTCCACTTGAAAGAAACTAAAAAGAATATAAATAAACATTAATTGAATATTTATATCATTAATTGTATTGTATCATGGAAGTGTTTTAAATTCTATAGAATAAGTGTATTTTACAGCAGTAAAAGCATTCTAATAATGCAATCATAGATTCGTTTATGTACTTCCTATATTTTGGGGAACAATAAAAAAGAACGACCGAGAAAACTTCACAGCATCTTTTCTTACGAAAAAACTATGCCGGGTATCTCGGTCGATCCTTTACATTCCCTACCCCTACTTAGTATTAGAAGGCAGGGATAATCGATCCTTTAAAGGTATCTTCAATGAATTTTTTTGTTCCCTCAGACTGATATACAGCGAGGAGCTTCTTAATAGTTTCGTTATCCTTATCGGCTTCACGAACGACAAAGACGTTAGCATACGGAGAGTCTTTGCTTTCTACAACAACGGCGTCCTTCAATGGATTAAGACCTGCATTTAACGCGTAATTCGTATTTACGCAAGCAATGTCCACATCATTCAAGGAGCGAGCAATCTGTGCTGCTTCCAGTTCTTTAATCTGCAACTGTTTAGGATTGCTGGTGATGTCAGCTACCGTAGATTTCGGCGAACCGCCATCCTTCAAAGTAATAAGTCCGGCCTGCTGTAACAAGAGCAATGCACGGCCGCCGTTAGTCGGATCGTTCGGAATCGCTACGGTAGCACCGTTCGGCACTTTTGTTAAATCTTTATAGTTATTAGAATATAATCCCATCGGCAAGAGAATCGTTTTGCCGATAGATACAAGCTTCATGCCACCATTTTTTACCATGTTATCAAGATACGGCTGATGCTGGAAGGAGTTTGCTGAAAGCTCCTTATTTTCCAACGCCCGGTTAGGCTGAACATAATCATTAAACTCAACAACCTTAACCTTTAATCCTTGCTTTTCCGCTTCTTTGGCCACATAGTCCATTACCTGTGCATGCGGCCCTGCCGTGACACCGACAGTAATTTCTTTATTGTCACTGCCGGAACTACCACATCCGGCCAAAAGCAACGCAAAGGATGCTACTAGAGTCAATGCTAACACTAATTTTTTCATACCCAAACTCCTTCTTTCTTACGAAAAACTCTCTGACTTTTTATCTCCGGTTCTATATACACAAGGTTCTCTTTTTTCTCTTTACTTTTTCTCTTTACTTTTTCTCTTTACTTTTTCTCTTTACTTT
>NZ_CAUGKU010000022.1:0-18816 GCF_959600285.1 Veillonella magna
TTTTGCTTGCCTTAGCTTTGTTATCTATTTCTGTCTTACTATACGTTTCTTCCTTGCTGTATACATTAAGCTTATTTCGCCAGCTGGTTACATTATCATCGCCAAGATTCGACGCATCCACCTTTGCAAAATCATCGTTGAGCGATGTTTTCATTTCGTTTTCTAACTTTGCAGTATTTACAGATAATGTATATGTATCCGCCGCAAGATCGGTACCTTCCGCTTTGGTTACTTCCAAGATGCCTGTCGTATCTTTTGCATCTTTTTCCACCTTCGTCTTAGCACCGCTTACTGCCGTGTATACTGCGCCGGAGGTAACAACTTTATCTTTATCTGTTTCAGAATTAGTAACAGACGTTGCCTTGTTAAGACTCAGAATAATATCACTACCGGATGCAGATGTCGTAATATCCGCACCGCCTTTAATACCAAAGCTAATACCACCTTTTTGCCCTAACGTTTGTACATCCGTCTTGCTGGTGCCATCACCGGTAAGCACAATAGTATTACCTTCCAATGCCGTGACTTTATTCTCCACAGTCTTCACATTTGAAGTAATTGTAGACGTAGCTGTATTAATCGCCGAGTTCATCTGACCAAGATTTACTGCATCGGAATCTTCTGCGCCATCGGCAAGACCGCTGATTCTCTTATTGTTCAGCGTTACACTATCGCTTCCCAAGGTAATCTTAGTATCTGTCGAGTTCTTACCGCCACTGATAGAGTTCACACCCGTAAGATCACTGTGTAAGGCATATTTCACAACGCCGTTTTCCTCTACGGATGCAGTCAAATTATCCGTGTTCGTAAAGTTAAGACCGGCGGATAAGCCGACTTTCTTAGCAGCAGCCCCATTGGCCGTATAAGAAATGTCTGCCGTCAGGCCATCTTTCTTAGAAACGAAATCATTTGCTAAGACTTCTTTTAATTTCTCCGTATTAATTCCCAATGTATAGTTGTTAGCCGTCAAATCTTGGCTTTCCGTTTTACCGATGGTCAAGATGCCGGTTGTATCGGTTTCATTAGCGGCTACCTTCGTCTTAGCACCGCTTACCGCCGTGTATACTGCACCGGAGGTAACCGCTTTATCTTTATCTGCATCGGTATTAGTCACAGATGTTGCCTTATTCAAACCAAAGGTTACCGTAGTACCGCTGGCCACTGTGGTAATATCTCCATTGGTACCGCCGCTGAGTGTAAAGTTAACACCGTCCTCCTTGCCGATAGCCTGTGCCGTTGTCTTTTTGTTCTGTCCGTCTTGTAAAGTAATTTCTTGCGCCGCCAACGATTTGAGCTGTGCTACATTGACCGCATCTGTGTCGTTATAACCGGCGGCCACATTAATAATACGGCGCGTCATCGGCTGATACCCATCATCGGAACGAGTAGTCCCCACGGATACAACACCGCCGTTCGGCGTACTTGCGTTGCCCGCTATGGCTGTTTTATATTGTTTGCCCGCCTGCTTGGTAGCTTCCAAATCTGTATCCGATACCGTCGATTTATCGCCTAAGGCTACACTGCCGGCAACAAAATCATCCTGCGCCAACACCTTTGCTTTGTATCCCAGTGCCAAACCGCCTTCTTGCGTGGTACCGGCACTGTAACCAATAGCAATACTACCTTTCCCTTGGGCCTGTGAATTATCGTAGTTAATTTCGGACAATTTATCTTTCAATTCATCCGCAGTCATGCCGGTAATAGTAGCGACATTAAAAATATCCTGTTGTTGCGCTTTGGTTAATTGATATATCGCTCCGGCTACGGTAGGATCGGTCAAGCTTGCTTTATCCACCGTTACGCCGGTAATGGTCGTACCATCAGATGCATACTGCTTCTGTCCGCCGCCATACGTATTTACCATCAATCGGTTAATTTGCTCCTGGCTCATACCGGCGGCACGTAAATCGTTTTCTAACTTAGTCAACTCAGCGTTAAAATTCTGCTTTGCAGTATCGGTAAGCTTCGCCCCACCATACTGCTCTTTTACTAAATAACCTTTATAATTAGTGTACGCTTTAATGTACCGTTCATAGGTATCCTGCATAAATTGTTTCTTCACATAATCTACAACGCCACTACCATTATCAATAGCCGAGTAGTTGGTAGATACAAAGTGCGACCCTGACTGTGCCGTATTACTGTTAAGCTGACGGCTCAACGATTCATAGGTCTGCTTGAGCTGACTTACGTTAACTGCATCCGTATCATACGCCCCGGCCGCTACATTGACAATGCGTCGTTCGTTACCGATAGAACCTACAGAGATAACACCAACCTTACTGGTAGTATTCACCGCAATAGCATCCGGTGTACGCCAAGCATCGGTAGCCAATTGCTGCGGCGTATAGTCCGTTCTTGAATCAACACCTAAGGCCAAGGAATTTTCCAACCACGCCTGTGCATTATTACCGATAGCCATAGCATTTTCACCGTTCATAGAGGCATACCCGGAGTCGCCGCTAGTCGTATTCACTGCTTCACGGCTATACACGCGTGCATTAGAGCCAATGGCCATGGCATTTTGTAGCGAGTCTTCTCGTTCCATCTCGTCAATCGACATAATAGCTTGACTGGTTTCCGTACCCGTAATAGGGTCGATTTTTATAATCGCACCCGTTTCACCGCGCGTATAGCTTCCCACACTGGCACCGTTACCGATAGCAATTGAGCGATTAACACCTTTGCCAATAATCGTATTAGTACCTAACACAACTGAACCGGCAGTATCCGGACCGATGCCGGATGTATTCCCCAACACCAAGGAACTACTGCCATAGTTAATAGCGCCGATACCTACCGCCAAACTACTAGCCCCCATGGTAGACGTAGCTGTCCCCAAGGCCATACTATTTTTGGCTACCGCTCTCGATGCCAAACCGAGCGCCACTGCATTATCCCCATCCGTCATGGAATAGGAACCGATTGCCATACTGTTGTTACCACGTTCAATAGCACCGCGTCCTACGGCCAGACCATTATCACCTTGCGCTAATGAACGCGACCCTAATACAATCGCATTTTGACCATTTTCCTGGACAATGTTAGCCACTCCATTATGCTCCGCAGATACGGCCATAGCATATGTGCCGAGTCCCGGTTCTCCATTCTCATCGCCGCCGGCCTTAATAATATCTTCAAACGTATTTAACACCGCCGTAGATGATTCAAGAATCGTTCTTGCACTAGCTGCCGGATTAAAGTTATATAAACCGTTAGCGGAAAATACTTCTTGTCCGTTACTGCCTATACCAAATTTCATCTTTGCATTTGCATATACATCGCGACCGATAGCAATGGAGTTATTGCCGCCGGCATACGTACGATAGCCATACGCCGTACCGCCCGTTTTAAGCACCTGTGACTTACTGCCGACAGCAATGGAATTATCCGAAAATACATAGGATTTACTACCAAAGGCTAATGCCCCTACCCCTTCGGCACGTGTTTGCGTACCGATGGCGGTAGATCCTTTTTTTAACGCAAAGGCTAAGGTTCCCAAGGCAGTCGCCCCTGCATCATAGGCAATAGAGCGAGATCCGATAGCAATGGAGCCATCCCCTTGAGACAACGTAGGGGACCAAATATTTTTATAGGTTTGCGTCCCATCATCCAATTTAGACCTAGCTCCAGAAGCGACTAAACTATTTCCTTCTACACGATAGCCATATTTTTCCCCTTTAGGATCGATTTTAGAATACAATTTGTAAAAATAATTTTTTGCATCATAATCGCTGATTACGTCGCGATAAGTAGCTACATCGTCATTACCAAGAGCAATCGATGAACGTCCCAACGCATACACGTCATTACCAACGGCCGTCGCCTGTGACGAAGCGATGGCACCATCACCTACCGCTGTAGCCTGACCGCCTCCGGCCCCTTCTACGCCATCGTTCTTATTGCCATCGTTGAATATGCCTAACGGATTTTTTGATGCCAACGCACCTGTACCAATAGCTATCGATCGTATCGCCGTAGCTTTAGTTTCATAACCGATAGCCACCGAGCCCTTAGCGGTTTCCGCATCGGTACCAATAACTACACTTTGAAACCCTGTTTTATTCTCTACCGAACGCACATTATCATTCGTTCCATTTTTACCTGGATTTAACGCTACCGCTTCTTTATTTGTATCGGTAACTTCATTACTCCCCACAGAGCCATGGTCTAAATATATCCATGATCGTGCCTCTGCCTGAGATACGCCTACACCTAACAATACTGCCGCTGCCAAGGCGGCGCGCAGCCAGTTAGCACTCACTTTGCTACTACTCATTGACGACCGTTGCACCGACCGCTTCTCGGACCTACTCTTTTTTCCCTGCATTCCGGCCAATTCCGGCCAATTCCGACACTACTACATAACAATGCTTTGTTTTACTCCATACTACCCTAAAAACGTGATTCATTACTGCCTCCTCATACAGTCTAATTATGCCACCGGCACTCGTTCACCCTCGGCTCATCCCTATACCATGAGCCACCATATTGTACGCTTTATTTCGACAACCTTATACAAAACAGTATCTTTTGTATATATCCTATATTCCGTTCTATTAGAAATTAATCAAGTCACTGTCTTTTGTAGATAATTAGCAAAAAAGGCGTATCATCGCACAGTAATTCGTTCACACCAATGTACCGTGTAAGCCTACGTCTTTTTTTTGCTATAGTCAGTTGTCCCATTACTCTGTCAATGACTATCCGCATAACTAGCGCCCTCTACAACATATATGTATAATTCATACTTTGTGTAGAAAAGCGTTTCTAAACTATACCAAATAATTCATTAACAGCTTGCATACATAAAATAAAGATATACTATTTATCTATTTATTTTCGTTATGTATTATAGTCTATTAGAGACAATATATCAATATCGTTTTACCCCCCATAAGTATATATACTTTTTTCGCATACATCCTTTTGGGCGCGTATTATGTATATTTAAGTTCCGGTTTAATAATCAAGTTTAATCAATATACAACTGTATCTATACAACTTGAATCATCGTTATATGTATGGTAGTCATACGTCTTACTTAACGTATATTTTGTTCTTTTGTGGTATAAACGGACGTTTTTTTTATAAAATATTACCCTTGTATTACTATAAATCATAGCTACAGTTAGTTATTATTTTATATACCGTATAAATACATCCTTATTACTTTTTTATAACTCTGCGTCTTTATCCTCCTCGAACATCTTCCGCAATTTCTGTAAGCCTCGTTGTTTCCGTTGATTCACCGCTTGCCTGCTAATACCATTGCGACGGGCCACGGCATCTACGGATAACCCCTTAAAATATAAATCTTCAATAAGACGTCGCTCCTTTTTCCCCAGCCTATTCACATAGTCATGGACCTGTTTTTTCGTTGCGTTTTTCATTGCCTTCGCCTGTGGTTTGCCTTCATCCTGATGACCATCCTGTATAGCACCTATCTGCAAATAACCTTCCATCCAATCTCGCTTCGTTTCATCATCAAAAGCCAACACTTCGTGTTGCCAGTGTCTACACATCACTCGTTGTGCGTCGATACGCCTTCTGTCAATACAACTATATACATAGGCAGAAAAAGGAACAGGACCTTTTAAATTAAACGTTTTAATGGCCAACGCCACGGCTATCCATATTTTATCCATTATAGCCTTACGATTACTTTCCAAACTATTCTTATTTATATATCGATTAATTAAATTCTTATACTTTTCAAAGATAATATGCTCCGCTCTTTTATCGCCCCGTTGTGCCTTTCCTACCAACCATCTATCCACTTCATCTTCCGTCATGGTGTCCAATGGTTTATTGGTGCTCATCAGTTGTCGTATCATCGTCGCCGTACTTTGTCTTACTAGTTTGTTACTCGTCTTGCCCGTCACCGTTACGACTACGTTTGATACAGCCTTCTTTTTAGTTTTCATATTAATCCGTTCCTCCACCTTCACACTATACCTAACCTATCCCCAAACAATAAAAAAGGGATGTATAAGGATTGGCCGCTTCGCCAATATATATGACTTCCTTACACATCCCCATTATTATGTGTTAAGCATCGTGAGTTTATTAAATTTTAAATAATTAACTAGGTATCCTAGTTGTCATTTTAATAATTCCCTCTCAACGTAGTGGTACATCGTAATGTACTGTCTGCTATCTATGGCGGCCTGCAACCGGATAGTCAGTACCGCCCACCGCCCGGTTGCCATAGACCTCATGGCATATGTCTCCGGTACACCGAAGATACGCGAACAACTTACGCCAATTCGTCGGCACTATAGGCCTTTGTATCCACGCGGGTAAACCCTACGACGGTCCCTTCAAATAAAGCACCAAAGCGACCGGCCAATTCACACAGCTCTTCATCGGTGCGATGTCCGCTAATATTGCGTAAGTTTACAGTTTGTACATGACTTTTACCGTTCGTGCCTACATCAATGGCAATCTGCAATTTACAAGACGGCTTCATCACCTCCATTAACTCCTTAAAAGGAACTACGTCATCCTCCCCGTCACCGGTGTCCTCCGGTGTATCGCTTACTGCCCCATGATCCTCTGTCGGATGCTCTTCCGTAGGGTGTTCTTCCGCCGGTGCATCTTCACCATCCGCCGGCCCGCTTACCGCCGCTGCTTCTTCTGGATGATTGTTCGTAGATTCTACCGCTACTGCCGGTACTTCATTGAGCGCCGGAGTCATTCCATGAGTCGCCGCAGGACTGACTTCACTGCGGGCCTCACTCGTTACTCCATTGGCTTTTTCCGGTTTCATTTCATCATTCATTGTAAATAAATCACTCATTACACATACCTCCTGCAACTATCTTACCTACCGTGTACCACGCAATGATTCGGTATTGCCTGGTTACGGCTGACTATATACGTTCTATTTACCTGGCGCAGGCTATTCACCTGCGCTTTCAGACTTATAATCGCTTCAACAATACACTTACCAGTGCCTGAACAAGTACTTTTATAATGTCTTTCATAAGGGTTACACTTCTTTCACTGTCGTTTCTTCACGGTGCGCACAAAGATAACGACAAATCACATGACCATCGCTGCTTTTAAAGAAACCAGCCATCGCAATATAACGGCCTACGTCCTCTAACTCTTCCGCCGTCAGAGATTCCTTAGGAAAATCCACGGCCAATGCAAAGGTCGCTTTCCCTTCATCATCCGTAAAATTTAATTTAATAATGTCCTTCACCGAATTGTGTTTTCTAATCATATATAACTCCTTTCCGGTATTGCGGTGCCCTTAATGACTAACCTACCGCAACACCACTACCCATTAGCTAGTACCATTACGTATTAGCGAAGCGCATTCAAATATGAGGATACCCGTCGTAAAAATTCTGCCAATGTTACCCCTTCCGCTGTAACGGCAATGGTATTTTCTCTGCCTACCGCGCCGCCATCGATTACCTTTAATGTAAATTTATTTTCATTCACTGCTATTGTTGAAACGTTTTTCATATGTATCACCTTTCCTAGTAACGAATACTCTTATTTTTTTCTACAACTGTCCAATCAATAGTAACTAAATCATTACCTCATAGTGCCATCTCCTTTGCAATGTGTTCATAAATTACACATGATTTTTTGTTGATTGTGTTTTACCCCCTCAATATATAAATCGTTTCAAAAATCGATTTGTAAACATTTTTTCTAAAAAAATTTTTAATTTTTTTTAATTTCATCCCAAATCCGCCCCTCCGGTTAGACCAAAAACCCGCGCTCCATCTAGTCGGAACGCACTTTTTCTTACCAAATATTTTTTTTAAAAAAATCCATTCTCTAACGTTAAAAAACGCTCTTTCTCTCCTTACCGAATGTTTTTTAGACAAAAGACCTATTCCATAGTTATGAAGAATTCCCTTCCTCTCCTCTACGAATATTTTTCAGTACCAATACAACGCAATGATGTATGTAATGCCAAAAAAAACGCCTGCCTATAGGTTGAGCAACGTCATTCATTAGACCTTCCCCCCTTCTCGCCGAATGTTTTTTAGACAAAAAGACCTATTCCATAGCTATGAAGAATGCCCTTCGCAAGACCGGGCTTCAAAGAGCTATGGAATAGGTCTTTTACACCATAAAAAAAATTTTTCTATTCTACATATACAACATAGAGTGAATAATTCATTCACTCTCTACTATATCTTCTCCTTTGGATAACTTTTTCGGAGTAGTTATCCACAACACTGCCCGCCATACCATGACAAAGCCGCTCTTTTCTGATAAAATAGTAAGGCAAAATACAATACATGACAGTTTCACCGCGTACTTTTCACAGGTTATAAACAAGATATACACAATTTATACACAAGTTGTACACAGCGACCTGTTTACAACATAAATTCAGTATTCATCGCGTTTCATAGCCTTTTTTCTTTCCTTTAATTACCGATTTTCAAAAGTTATCCACAATTCGTAATTAAAAGTTACTCACCTTATGATCTACGCCGCTGAAGCGACCATAGAAAGGACTTTTTTATGTCGACCATTGATATTAATTCATTCTGGAACCAGGTTCTGAATGACACAAAAAAGGTATTGGCCGATGTTGTCTGGGAACAGATGATACAGCAGGCGCTGTTTCCTACCGGCTTTGACCCGACAAAGGCCGTCCTCCAATTGGCGGCCATGCAAAAATATAAAATGGATTTTATATTGGGCAACGCACAGCTGAGCACGACGCTGCAGCAAATCATTACAAACCTGGCCCTAAAAAACGGATTTATCGGCGAAGATGAATCCATTCATGTCATCATCACGGCCATCGATACCAATCAAAGTGCGGAGCTCATCGCCGCCTATCCGCTGACGGCTGCGCCGACCGCACCTGTCGCTGGTGAAGATGCACCCAAGCCGACATCGGACGACGTGCCGTATGGCGAAGACTATACGGAAACCTATGCGGATAATTTATACGGCCGCACCGGTGAACCACTGCCCGGCGAAGTGATGCCGCCGGCAGCACCGGAACCGAAACGCCCGGCACCGGCCAATCTCAATTTAAATCGCCCCGTGTATACGGACCCTATCCTCATCGATAGACCCACCGCGCCAACGGACGATTACGGCACCCTCGACGAAGGGCTGTTTGCGCCGACCTATGCGCAGCAAGGCAAAAAGCCCAATCAGGATTCCCTGATTACCTTACCGGAGGACACCTTAAAACCGGACATCGATTTAAGCGATTCCACGCTGAATCCGTCCTTTACCTTTGAGTCCTTCGTTCAAGGCGGCTCGAACCAGCTGGCCTATGCGGCGGCTCTGGCCGTTGCGGAACGACCGGCGGAACGGTATAATCCGCTCTTTATTTACGGGCAGTCCGGACTGGGAAAAACGCATCTGATGCACGCCATTGGCAATCGTTTATTGGAAACCCATCCCAGCCTAAAGGTCATGTGCATTACCAGCGAAAACTTTTTAAATCTCTTTGTAGAAAGCATTCGCTCCAAGCAAAATACGGCCTTCCGCAACAAGTTCCGCCGCGTGGATATTCTCCTCGTCGACGATATTCAATTCATTCAGGATAAACGCTACACCGGTACGCAAATGGAATTTTTCCACACCTTTAACGATCTTATGACCGGGGCCAAGCAAATTATCCTCACCAGCGATACCTTGCCGAAGGATATGGATCAAATGGAAGATCGCTTGAAAACCCGTTTCGCTTCGGGCATGGTCGTTACCATCGATCCGCCGAATCCGGAAATGTTGGAAGCCATTTTGAAATCCACCATTGATCGGGAACGCGTAAAATATCCATCCTTACAGGTGCCGAACGAAGTCATTCGTTATTTAGGCAAGCAGTTCAACAAGCGCAGTATTCGAGATTTACAAGGCGCATTGAACAGCTTGATTATGTCTGCCGATGTGGATCATCGCCTAGATGCCATTGACGTCGAATACACACGCCAGGCCCTGCGCGATTTAATTCCCGACGATGAAGAACCGGCTTTGTCCATCCATTACATTCAAACCTTTATTGCCAATTTCTTTCAGATTAAGCGGGACGCCCTGCTGAGTCAGAAACGGAATAAGCAATATGCGTATCCACGGCAAATCGCCATGTATTTATGTCGCGAGCTGTTAAACGAAAGCTATCCGGGCATTTCCAATGCCTTTGGCAAGAAGGATCATACGACGGCGCTCCATGCGTACGAAAAAATCAGCAAAGAAATCGAAGAAAATAAAGACAGTCGTCGCCTTATCGACGAAATTACAGGCAAATTAAAAGGCCAGTCCTAGGGTATACGTCTGATGAAGGACACATGCACATGAATATGTGGATAAGTCTGTGGATACTCTGTGTATAATCTGTGTGTAAACAGTGAATACCTGTAAAACTCCCGTCCGATTGTTTATAAGTGGATAACTCGGTCATGGTTGTTCACATCACTATCAACACGCTACACTGTGCATATCTACTGTGCTTTTCATACTTATCCACCTATACACCGTGCCTACTACTAGGACTACTAAATTAATTCACTATTCACATCGTTGTATTAGTACCATAGAATGAGGAGCTTCAACGTATGCAAATTAAATTTCCCAAAGAGAATCTGCAAAAAGCTATTACCGTGTTATCTAAAGTAACACAGAATAAAACAAGCTCAAATTTACCGGGCGCTATTTATATAACTACAAAGAATAATAAAGTCGAAATGCAAGGGAACGACTTTGATTTAGGGATTCGCATTACGGTGGATGCGGAAATTATCGAAGAAGGTACTTTGGTTGTGGCATCTCGTTATTTTCAAGAATTGGTGCGCAAAATGCCGGGTTCCGACATTGAGCTTCACAATCCGGAAGGCAGTCATAATTTAGTGATTAAGTCCGGTTCCTCCGAATTTAATTTAGTGACTATGAGTGAAGATGATTTTTCCTTAGTGGAACAGATTCACGATGAAAATCATTTGATGATTGACGGGGACGAATTAAAATCCTTAATCGATTTGACCAATTATGCGGCCGCTACTGATGATGATCGCCCGATCTTCTCCGGTGCGCTGTTAGAGGCGGAGGATACGGTGGTGACTATGGTGGCAACGGATACGCATCGCATGGCGGTTAAGCGTACCTCTGTGGAGGAAGCTGTGGCTTCGCCGCTGCGTTTGGTGATTCCTACAAAGACCTTGCAGGAGGTATCCCGTTTATTGCCCACAGATACTCCTACGATGGTGCGCATCGTATGGAACCGCACGCAGATTGTATTTATCTTTGATACGATTTATATGATTTCCCGCATTATCGAAGGCACCTATCCGGATTACGAAAAGGTGGTGCCGTCCCAGTTTGATGCCAGCGCCATTTTAAATCGCCGCGAATTTGCCGGCGCCGTAGATCGCGTGTCGCTGTTGGCTAAGGATATCAGCTATAACGTTATCCGTTACGATTGGGAGGACGGTCAGGTTGTATTGTCCAGTAGCAATTCGGAAATCGGCATGGCCAAGGAAGAATTACTTTGTGAATTTAAAGGATCGCCGTTTACGATTTCCTTTAACGGTCGCTACATCAGCGATATTTTGCGACACAGTACGGGCGAACGCATTCATTTGTATTTAAAAGATAACGGACCGGTAGTGATTCGTCAGGATGATACCAGTCACTATACCTATGTGGTGACGCCGGTGCGTACGAATTGAGGAGGAATTGTATGAGTACGACCAAGGAAACGGTGACGATTACCACACCGTACATTCAGTTGGATCAGCTGCTGAAATTACATGGCGATATCGGTACGGGCGGACAGATTAAGCCGCTCCTCTTAGCCGGTGCCATTACGGTGAACGGTGAGGTATGCAGGGAAAAGCGCAAAAAGCTGTACCTCGGCGATACGGTGGTCATCGATAACGAAACTACCCTCGTAGTAGAGGAGGCTTAGGGTGCGACTTCACTCCTTACAGCTGATCAATTTCAGAAATTATAAGGAGCGCACCTGGGAGTTCGGGCCGGACAGTGTCGTATTGTACGGGCCGAACGGCATCGGCAAGACGAATATCTTGGAGGCGGTGTATGTGGCTACGGTCGGTCGCAGTTATCGGACGACGGAAACGGCGGATTTGATTCGCTTCGGCGCCGAAGAGGCCGGGATTATTCTGCAATTTACGAAAAAGGATACACCGCAGAAGATTACGATTCGTCTCGCCGCCAAGGGGCGCAAGGAGATTCGCCTCAACGGCAATGCGCTGTCCCAGCGGGAGCTTATCGGTACGCTGAATACGGTGCTTTTTTGTCCGGAGGATTTGCAGCTCATCAAGGGCAGTCCGCAGCAGCGTCGGCGCTTTATCGACATGGAAATTTCCCAGACCAGCGCCACGTATTATCATCAGCTGAGCCTATACAATCGCGCGCTGCAACAGCGCAATCGGCTGCTCAAAGAATATGCCGGTCAAAGGTCGGTTCCGCTCTTGGAATGGGACGAGCAGCTGGCGACGGGGGCGGCCTATTTGGTGAAAAAGCGACTGGAAAGTATAAAGAAGCTCAATCTTCTCATCGATTTGATGAATCGCCGGTTGACCGGCGGCAAGGAGAATTTGCAGCTTCGCTACGAGCAGCCGTACAGTGCGCAAGGGCCGGTGACGGAAAAGGATGCATTTTTACAGCTGTTACAGGAATCGCTGCCCCGGGATCGGGCACGGTTTACTACCTCGGTGGGACCGCATCGTGATGATTTGGGATTTTTTGCCGGGCCGGTGGATTTAAAAAAATACGGCTCCCAAGGGCAACAGCGCACGGCGGTATTATCGCTAAAGCTGAGCGAACTGGAATTTATCAAATCGGAAGTTGGCGAATATCCGCTGCTCCTGTTAGATGATGTACTGAGTGAATTGGACAAGGAGCGGCGCGCTAATTTGCTGCATTTTATTCACAATCGTGTCCAGACATTTATCACGACCACGGATAGCGAGGATATGACCGGCCTATCGCCGGCGATGCTCATTGCCTGTCGTGAGGAGGTGACGGCGGATGACTGAACGAATGACGCCCCTTGAGTCCTGCTTGGGCGGTGCGTTGAAGGCAGGCAAGCTGTGGCAGCACATGGCGGTTATGCGGCTTTTCGAAGCGTGGCCCACCGTGGTGGGGCGGCGCATTGCGGATAATACGAAGCTGATCAAGGTAGAGCCGCCGGTGGTGCGCGTCGCCGCGTATACATCGCCGTGGCTGCAGCAGCTGCAAATGCGCAAGCCGCAGCTATTGAAAAAAATAAACGACTACTACGGCGGTCTGGTCATTACCGAAATGGAGCTTGTCATGTATCGTCACAGCTTTGTGAAAGAAGAGGAAGACGCGAAAAAAGAGCTTCTCGGCGATATACCAAAACGCGTTAAAATTGATGCGTCAAAGACGGTGTTGTCCGAGGCGGAGGTAGCGGACATCGAACAGTCCGTAGCCGTCATAGACGATCCGGCCTTGGCGGCGACCATACGCAAGGTGCGTATCAATCAAGCCAAAAAGGAACGGGTCATGGCCGCCAAGGGCTATCATCGGTGTCGTCATTGCGGTTTGTGGATCGAAGGTGAGCGGCCGTTGTGCATGACTTGTATTCACAAGGTGCGGCGCAGCCGGGTCATCGCCGTTAAAGAGGTACTGCGGAACTATCCCTTCGCCAAGCTGGACGAGGTGCGGCGCATGTACGGCTGGTGCGATCAGGATTTGTACGGCGAAGCCAAGCGGGAAAGTATTTATTTGTATTTGCGAAAAAGCTACGAAGGCACGAAGTCGTGGGCCGATTTATATACGGCGGCTATGCTGATTACCGGCAAGCGCCGGGAGGAGCTGACACCGGAGTTTGTTATCAATTTGACCAATAAATATTTGCCGGATGAAAAAAAACGAAAGGTGGTGACTCCTTAACTGATGTATATACATATTGCGGACGATATTATTATTTCCTCTGAAGACATTATTGCCGTGGTTGGGGCGCCGCCGGACGGTCATGCATCGCGGCGGCGTTTTTTAATGGGCATGCCTATCGTATATCCCGATGCGCCGTTATCCGTAAGGACCTATATTGTGACGGCGCGTACGGTGTATGCGCTGCACATGACGATGGCGGCAGTGCGCCGTCGGTTACAAGCCATTCATCAAGGCATGCCCGTATCTTTTTACACAAGGGCGAAAAATAATGTATAATAAAGAGTACACCTATTTTATGGTAACTATGATAACTAATAAATAATACAGGGATATGGGAGGATCAGTAATGTCTGAACAAAATTACGGTGCCCAAAATATACAGGTGCTGGAAGGGTTGGAGGCCGTGCGTCTTCGTCCGGGGATGTACATCGGCAGTACGTCCATACGCGGCCTGCATCACCTCGTGTATGAAGTGGTAGATAATAGTGTGGACGAAGCCTTAGCCGGTTACGCCACGCACATTGAGGTAACCATTAATGAAGACAACAGTGTCACCGTTGTCGATGACGGGCGTGGCATTCCTTGCGGCATGCATGAAACCGGTGTGCCTGCGGTAGAGCTGGTATTGACCAAGCTGCATGCAGGCGGTAAATTCGGCGGTGGCGGCTACAAGGTATCCGGTGGTCTTCACGGCGTAGGCATCTCCGTGGTTAACGCCCTTAGCGAATGGACTGTCGTGCAGGTACGCCAAGATGGTAAGCTCCATGAAATTAAATTTGAACGTGGTCTTATGACATCGCCGCTGCAGGTGATCGGTCAGGCTAAGGATACGGGAACCACCGTTACCTTTAAGCCGGACCCGGAAATTTTTGAAACGACGGTGTTCGACTTCGATACGCTTAAAATTCGTTTGCAGGAATTGGCGTTCCTCAACAAAGGCTTGCGCATCACCTTGACGGATGCGCGCAACGACAATCGTCAGGAAAGCTTCATGTACGAAGGCGGGCTTAACTCCTTTGTAAAATTCTTAAATGAAAACAAGGATGTAATCAACGAGACGGTAATCGACGTGGAAAGCACCCGCGACGATGTAGTGGTTGACGTAGCCTTGCAATACAATGACGGCTACAGCGAAAATCTGTTGTCCTTTGTTAATAACATCAACACCGTTGACGGCGGTACCCATCTCAGCGGTTTTCGTAGCGCTTTGACCCGTACTCTCAATGATTACGCGCGCAAAACAGGATTGTTAAAAGACAATGAAAACAATTTGTCCGGCGAGGATGTGCGTGAAGGGTTGACAGCGGTTATCAGTGTTAAGGTATTGAATCCGCAGTTTGAAGGACAGACCAAAACGAAGCTGGGCAACAGCGAAGTGAAAGGGATTACCGATACGGTAGTGTCCGAAGGCTTGCGCGTGTATTTGGAAGAGCATCCGGCGGAAGCCAAGCGAATCATCGAAAAGGCGACTACTGCGAACCGTGCCCGTGAGGCCGCTCGTAAAGCGCGCGAATTGACGCGTCGCAAGAATGCCCTCGAAATCAGCTCCTTGCCGGGGAAACTGGCGGATTGCTCTGAAAAGGATCCGGCGATGACGGAAATTTACCTCGTCGAAGGTGATTCCGCCGGCGGCAGTGCCAAGCAGGGACGCGATCGTCGGTATCAGGCGATTTTGCCGTTGCGCGGTAAAATTTTAAATGTAGAAAAAGCACGTCTCGACAAGATTCTAGCCAATGCGGAAATTCGCTCTATGATTACTGCATTTGGCACGGGGATTGGCGAGGAATTTAATCTCGATAAGAGTCGCTATCATAAGATTATCATCATGACTGATGCGGACGTAGACGGCGCTCACATTAGAACGCTGCTTCTTACCTTCTTCTATCGGTACATGAAGCCGCTCATCGAAGACGGCCGTGTGTATATTGCACAGCCGCCGCTGTATCAGATCAAAAAAGGCAAGAGCCATTGGTATGTGTACAGTGATGCGGAAATGGCGGCCAAGCTCGATGAAATCGGTCGCGATAATATAACCATTCAACGTTACAAAGGCTTAGGGGAAATGAATCCGGAACAGCTGTGGGAAACGACGATGAATCCGGAAAACCGTACCATTTTACAAGTAAGCCTGGAAGACAGTATCGAAGCGGATAAAATTTTCAGCGTCCTCATGGGGGATAAGGTAGAGCCGCGTCGTAAATTTATCGAAGATAATGCGAAGATGGTTCGCAATTTGGACTTGTAAGAGAGAGTGAGTGCTATGGATACAAATC
This sequence comes from Veillonella magna, assembly GCF_959600285.1. Classification (NCBI taxonomy): domain Bacteria; kingdom Bacillati; phylum Bacillota; class Negativicutes; order Veillonellales; family Veillonellaceae; genus Veillonella; species Veillonella magna. The sequence goes on from NZ_CAUGKU010000022.1 coordinate 16,152, forward strand.
ATGTGCAAACAACAGAAAAAAAGTTGCATCGCAGCCTTAAATCACGTCATATGAATATGATTGCCCTCGGTGGCGCTATCGGTACCGGGTTATTCGTAGCCGGCGGTGAAGTTGTCAGTACTGCCGGTCCGGGCGGTGCCCTCGTAGCCTATGGCTTTATCGGTCTTATGGTATATTTCCTGATGACCAGTCTCGGCGAAATGGCTACCTATTTACCGGTGCCCGGTTCTTTCGGTACCTATGCATCGCGCTATGTGGATCCGGCGTTCGGTTTTGCCTTGGGGTGGAACTATTGGTTTAACTGGGCCATTACCTTGGCGGCGGAACTCGTGGCTGGGGCGTTGATTATGAAATATTGGTTTCCGGACATACCGGCCATTGTGTGGTCCGCGTTGTTCTTAGCCGGCATTTTCCTGATGAATTATCTGTCCACCCGTTCCTTCGGTGAAAGCGAATACTTCTTCGCCAGCATGAAGGTAATTACCGTATTTATTTTCCTATTCGTGGGCACGATGCTCATCCTCGGTATCGGCGGTACATCGCCGGGCTTTACGAATTGGACCACTGGTGAAGCGCCGTTCGTAGGCGGCTTTGGATCTATTTTAGCTATCTTCATGGTGGCAGGTTTTTCCTTCCAAGGGACGGAGCTTATCGGGGTGGCTGCCGGTGAATCGGAAGATCCGGAAAAAAATATTCCGAAGGCCATTCATTCCATTTTCTGGCGTATCCTCGTATTTTATATCGGTGCCTTTATCGTTATCGGTTTCTTGATTCCGTACAATGATCCGAATTTATTGAAAGCAGCGGAAGGTGTTGAAAATGTATCTATCAGTCCGTTTACCTTGGTACTCGATCGCTTTGGCTTTGCCTTTGCGGCTAGCTTTATTAACGCCATTATTTTAACGGCTGTATTGTCCGCCGGTAACTCCGGATTATACGCATCCACTCGTATGCTGTATGCGATGGCGAAAAACGGTAAAGCCCCGGCTGTGTTTACTAAGCTGAATAAACACGGCGTGCCGGTGCCGGCGCTTTTGGCTACGGCGGCGTTTGGACTGTTTGCCTTCTTGACCTCGCTTATCGGCGAAGGTACAGCATATAACTGGCTCGTTAATATTAGCGGTATGAGCGGTTTTATTGCTTGGCTCGGTATTGCCATTGCCCACTATCGCTTCCGCCGTGCGTTCCATGCGCAGGGCCGTGATTTGAAAGAAATTCCTTTTAAAGCATCGCTGTTCCCGTTCGGACCGATTTTTGCTTTCATTCTTTGCCTTATCATTATTGCCGGCCAGAACTATACCGCCTTTACCGGCGATGAAATCGACTGGTACGGTGCCAGCGTAGCCTATATCGGTATCCCCGTATTCCTCGCTGTGTACCTCGGTTACAAATGGCTCAGAGGTACTAAGATGGTACCGCTGAAAGACGTGGATCTTAGCCGCGACTATGACAAATAAATAAGTAAATAAATAAATAATGCCGTCACAGCTCATAGAATCCTGATGTTAAGCAGGGTATTCTTCGTAGCTATGACGGCATTTTTTATTACGTAGTTATGGTAGTATTTTGTCTATATTGACAGTAGTAATTGGCTTTGGAATACTGGTGGCAACTATTATTCTAGCCACTAAGTAAACCAAACCTATTTGGCGGCATGAAAAAAGGCCGCGTGTTGTAAGACGCAGCCGTTTCTTCAAAGCAATAATTATGAGAGACGAGCTGCGCATTGCCATACGCTTTGCTGCCTCATTTATGTTTATTATAGCCAATGAAGATATGTTAGTCGAATAAATAAAGACCCGCATATGCGGGTATTCATTTTTTGCGGATTCACACCCTATAGTTTGAATAGACAGATTTACTAAACATATTCAAACATATGTAAGAATGTTGTAGTGTATTTATCATATTTATTTAAGATAGACAATTAAATTTCAAATGGTGAGTAAATTTTTGTAGATTCCTCTTGAAAAAGATGAAATAGAGCGTTATACTAAATCGAAAAGACATATACCCAAATGTATATATTGTTGTGTGACGTGATTATGTGAGGAGAATCTATGAACAGGAAGAAAGTAATGGTAACAATGTTGGCTGCCTTGGCAGCAACAAGTGCATGGTCGGATGTATCGGTTATGGCAGAGTCTACTGGGGGGGCTTCCTATGTAGAAAAAGGAAGTGCAGCCGGTGATATTGCCGTAGCCGTTGGCACAGCATCAGAAGCTAAGGGCGGTGGAACCATAGCTATCGGGCGTGCGCATGCTACATCGGGAAATGCTGTGGCTATAGGTACGGATGCTACGGCTAGTGGCAGTAATTCAATGGCATTTGGTCAGGGGGCAACAAGCCAGAATACAAACAGTATTGCCATGGGTGTAGGTGCGATTACATCAGGAGATCGAAATCTTGCGTTGGGTCAGAACGCACAAACGGAGCAGTGGGGCGCAGTAGCTGTTGGTTCCGGTGCCAGGGCGACAGCGGGTTCTTCCGTAGCTATCGGTGCTGATTCTAAAGCAACAGAGGCGAATACAGTCAGTGTCGGGGCAGACGGTGGTACGAAGCGCCGCATTGTGAATGTTGATGCCGGTAGAAACGACAACGATGTCGTTATCATGAAACAGGTATTTGGGACAACAATTACAGATGGTAATAATACAAATTTTGG
>NZ_CAUGKU010000023.1:0-16873 GCF_959600285.1 Veillonella magna
TTACCGACGGAATTTTTGGTTGGTTTCATATTTGAAACCCGCACTCTGGCTATGTTCACTTCTTACGAAATGATTACCTTTACATTGTTCAGTTTTCAAAGATCTTTTAGCAAGTTCATATCACTATGTCCTTGCGACTTTTATAAGTATATCAGAGTTACTTTTTCTTGTCAACTCTTTTTTAACTTCTTTTAAGTCATTTCGTTATCAACCACTGTCTTAGTGGTGACGACTTTGATAATTATAGGACATAACCAACATACTGTCAACAGTAAATTTAGTTTTTTATTATTTTATTATCAGCTCTGTTCTAATAGCCTCTCTTAAATACCACCACTTTAACGCTATCACTTAATGACCTCTTTAGCAATATCTCTTAGTCACGACTTTGACAATATCCTTTAATCATAACCATAACTTTAACAGTATCCCTCACCACTACTTCTGTTACCGCTACAGATTGGAACAGTCTTTATAGCGTCCCAACAAAAAAGCGACCTTCTCTACTGCGAAGATCGCTTTTTCATTACTAACGTTAGATTTTTATTAATTCCCTTAGACTTTTATTATCTATATCAGACTTTTCTCATCTACGTTAGACTTTTATTATCTGCGTTAAGCTTTTCTTATTTACGTTAAACTTTTCTTAACTGACCTCGTCGCACAACAAAATGGTAAAGCAAAAATCCAACAACAGCCACCATCGTATTTAACCAATACATTCCATTAAAACCTATGTGAGCAATTACACTGCTTAACACAGCAGATCCCAAACCAACGCCTATATCCATGGAAAGAAAGTAGGTGGCCGTAGCTGCCCCTGCTCGATGGGAGGGAGCCACTTCTACCCCAAGCGTTTGAAATGCCGGTGCAATAGCTCCATAGCCTAAGCCTAAAACGGGGGCGGATGCAATGACACTCCATGCCGACTCCGATACACTCAACACACAAAGGCCTGCCAGGAATACTGCATAGCCCGGATAAATTAACCATGCCGAACCGTAGCGATCATATACGCGCCCCACTATCGGTCTAGTGATGACAATAATCGCAGCAAAAATAACAAAGAAATAGCTCGCCATTGAACCAACACCCATAGCAGTCAACATAATAGGTACAAACACTAAAATTCCCGAGTAGGTAAAGCTCATAAATAAGCCCATCAATGCCCAAGGCAGTGTCTTTCGTTCTAAAAATCGATCGACAGACCATCCTTTACTACTTACTTCACGAGCCGCGGCAAGTTGCGGTGGCAATGGCTTCCGATTAGCTGCATAAAATCCTACACCGCCGACGACAGCTACTGTAATGAAAAGCGCCTGTGTTCCCCAAGCATCTAAGACAAGTAAACCGAAGAACGGTCCAATAACCATGGCGATGTTTACAAACATGGCAAAGTAACCCACACCTTCGCCTTTACGATGCTTTGGCAAAACCAATACCGCCACAGCTGCTACAGCCGTTGTGCCTATAGCAAACAACATGCCTTGCAAAAAGCGATAGCCAAATAAATAATTCACTGATGGTGCATAGTTGAATGCCACAGTAATCAGAAAGAATAAACCTGTAGATGCTAACAGCATAATTTTCTTATTCAAACCATCAATCAACTCACCGGCAAAGGGACGACACAAAATGCAGCCAATCTGAAAACATGTCATGGCCAACCCCGCATCAAATGCCGATCCACCGTAAGACATCGTTATAACTATTGGTAACGCAGCAATCATAATGTATTGAACCACATAGAACACACCACTACTAATTCCATATCCCAGAAATTCCGGCGTCCATAATTTTTCTTTATTCTTTTCATCCATAACCAAGTATGTCTCCTCACCTTTCCCATCAAGCTATGCTCCGCCTTCTATTCATACGCCTCACAACTATAAATGAAAAACGTGCTGCACCGAAGTGCAACACGTCAGTCCTACCACCACATATATCATTTGCTTTACATGACAACATATATCGCAACATACGTCACTCCTGAATTATTGTAACATACATCGCACTATGAATAGATTGCGAGCTAAAGCTACCGACACGATTGCTTAAAAGCGATGGTGCTATTATACCCTTTTTGCGCTTTTATAGCAACAAACTACCGATCAGTTAATGTTCCATTTCTTCGCCAGTGCTGCATATGTGCCGTCAGCTTTAATATCTTCTACTGCTTTCTTTACTTTTTCGTAAAGCTCTTTATCATCTTTATTAAAACCAAATCCCATCGTTTGTTTAGTAATCGGCTCTTCTACTAATTTTGCATTACTGTCTTGCGTCGTCGCCAAGTAGTACTTAGCAACAGGAATGGCCGTTAAGGCTGCATCCGCTCCGCCTTGCTTTAACTCCAACAGGGCATCCGAATTATGATCGAACTCACGAATCTCTCCGACACCTTCAATCTTATGAGCTGCTACCGAACCGGTCGTCCCCATTTGAACGGCTACCTTTTTCCCCTTCAAGTCGTTCACGTTCTTTACATCATTAATATTTTTAGCCACTAGGATACCCAGCCCCGATTCATAGTAAGGAACAAAATTTAATTTTTCCTGTCGTTCCGGCGTAATAACCATACCTGATGCAATCATATTAATCTGTCCCGTTTGAATGGCCGGAATCAAACCATCAAAAGGAATGTTATTGATTTCCACCTTCATTCCCAACCGTTTGCCGATTTCTCTGGCCATATCCATATCGAAGCCTACGTATTTCTTTTCACCGTTTTCTTCTTTTATAAATTCAAACGGTACATACGTTGGATTAACACCTACCTTCAACACCTGCGGCGTCGCGCCGCTTCCGGCGGTTGCCTCCTTTGTAGTGCTGCCACCGCAGCCGCTAACCAAAACCGCCCCGGCTACTAATGCAGCCCCTAATGCTGTTACTATGTATTTCTTCCAATTTGCCATCACACGCTACCTCTTTTCCCTTTCTATTGGCATGACTTGTCGCCTGCACTCAATGTCTTATCACGCGTATGATTATACTTCTTAATGAATATTTAGTCAATATTTAATGCATAAGAATTTATCTTCATTTTATTTTTTACAAAAAAAATATCCCCCTCCTTGCGGAGAGGGACATATAGTTTTATGCTTTTTTAGCCACTTGGTCACGCACATCCTTGCGATTACGGCTCTTCCAAATAGACCATAACGAGGTTGCTACACAAATGGATGAATATGCACCGCTGACAAAACCAACAATCATACAAAGCGCAAAATTCTTCGTCGTATCACCACCGAAGAAATACAACGAACAACAAGCAAACAATACCGTTGTCAATGTATAACAGCTACGATGAATACTCTGCGCAATACTTGCATTCGCCAAATCGGCAAACGTATCCGTACGCTTATGGGTGTGCGTATTTTCGCGAATACGGTCGAAAATAACAACGGATTCATTCATGGAATAACCGATGACTGTCAGAATGGCTGCTAAGAACGAAGAGTCGATTTCCAAATGGAAGAAGGAGAACACCCCTAATACCATGATCAGATCGTGGAAAATAGCTGCCAACGAGGACAAGGCTACCTTGTATTCAAAGCGATACGAAATATATGCAGCCAATGCCAAGAATGCCACCGCCAAGTTAATCAATGCATGTTCCGTTACTTCCGAACCGATAACGGCCCCTACGGATTCCACACGTTTAACTTCGTTCGGTGCTACATTGGCATTCAGACTGTCAACGATGGCCTTGCTTTCATTTGCATCCAAATTACGGGTACGAATGATGATATCGTTCCCCTCGGTAGCACTAGCTTCGCCGGATAACTGAATCACCGCATTTTCCAATCCAAATTGTTTCAAATCATCCCGGACCTGAGAGACCTGTACGTTGCGATCAAATTGAACTTCTACAATGGTGCCGCCGGTAAAGTCGATGCCCAAATTAAAACCATTCATAAACATGGACACAATACTGATAACCACCAACAGCGAGGAAATAGAAAACCACCAACGATGATGTTTAATAACGTCAAAGCGCATTATTTTCTACCTCCTTTCGTAGTTTTAGGTGCCTTAGCCATCTCCATGGTAACACTGGGAGAAATGTTAGCACCATACCAGAACGGACGATTGGTAATGCGACATTCAATAAGCATTCTAAGCAGGGTACGACTCATGGTAATCGCCGTAAACATACTTACGATAACCCCTAATGCCAATGTGATAGCAAAGCCTTTCACCGGACCGGAGCCCAACAAAATCAAAATTACCGCAGTAATCATAACCGAGGTATTCGCATCAAAAATCGTGGAGAACGCACGTTTAAAGCCGGATTCCATAGACATGCGCAATGTCTTGCCTTCCAGCACTTCTTCTTTGAAACGTTCGAAAATAAGGATGTTCGCATCAACGGCAACCCCCATAGACAGGATAATCCCCGCTATGCCCGGCAGCGTCAATGTCGCGTTGAGTACCAGCGGCCCTAAGATCAATAGTAGTATCAGTACATACACCAATAGGGCCATTGTCGCCACGAACCCCGATAAGCGATACAGGATAAGCATAAATGCCACAATGAGCGCAATCCCTACGGAGAATGCCAATACGGATTTATCCTTGGAGTCCTGCCCCAAGGTCGGACCTACGGTACGAACTTCCATCACTTTAACTTTTACAGGCAATGCACCGGAACGGAGCAAGATTGCCAGGTTCTTCGCTTCATCCAATGTACGGCTGCCGGTAATAACGGCTTTGCCCCCTGTAATCGGTTCGTTAACCGTCGGGTTGGTAAGCAAATCACCGTCAAGATAAATAGCAATATGGCGACCTACGTTTTCTTCCGTCAAGCGAGCGAACTTTTTAGCCCCTTCGTCGGTAAATTCAATACCGACCATATAGTTTTTATTCTGCCCAATCTGTTCTTTTGCGTCTTTTAAGTCATTACCGGTGAGGCGCACTTCGCCTTCTTCGTTTTTAAATTCCATAACCGCCGTTTTGCCGATTGTCTTAATGGCTTGGTCAGGATCTTTTACCCCCGGCAACTCAATAATAATACGTTTTTTACCTTCTCGTTGAATAATCGGTTCGGTCAAGCCCATTTCATTAATACGACGACTGAGGATCTGAATAACGCGTTCTACCGCATCATCCGTCACCTTATTATCGCCGGATTCTTCGGCTTCCAAGACAATATGAGTACCGCCCTGCAAGTCCAGGCCTTGTTTGATGGAATTAGCCAAGGGACTAATAAAATAAATAAAGACCGCTAATATAATACCGATGGCAGCGAGAAATTTAACAACTGCCTTGCTGTTCAAACAAAATTCCCCCTTCTACGCTAAAACCATTACGGCTCGCGACAGATAGTTCTTATATTGGTAATCAATGCATCAACCGGACGATCATGTGCTTCCATAGGGATCGCATCCGCTAACACCTGCATATCCCAGCAAACGCCTACACAACGTGCCTTGGTCGCCTTCGCCAAGAACCGATCGTAATAACCGGCCCCCATTCCCATGCGACCGCCCTTTTCATCAAATGCCACACCGGGCACTAGAATAAGGTCCAAGTCCTCAGGGGCACACATCGTATAGCCCGGACGCGGAATGCGAATATTCAACACACCACGCTCCACATCATCTAACGACTGCAAACGGGCCGCTACCATGTCCGTACGCGTTACGCATACCGGTACATAGACTTCTTTTCCGGCTGCAATTGCCCGTTCAATCACCGTATCAAGGTTTGCCTCTTTCGGCATGGCTAAGTACGCCATAATTCGTGTAGCCTTGTGAAAATACGAAGAAGCAGTAATACGTTCACCTAAGTCAACGGCCCACTGCTTGCATTCTTCTTCGGACAAGGCTTGGCGCCTTGCTTTCATCGCAAGGCGCAATCCTTTTTTATCCATTTATTTGTCATCCTTGCCAAGTACACGAGCAACACTGGATCGAGCCACTTTGATCTCTACCTTTTCGGCGATCTGAAGTGTCAACGAATCCTCATGCAACGTATTGATGGTTCCGTAGATACCACCGATGGTCACTACCTTCTGCCCCTTCTTCAGGCTGTTTAGAAGATTGTTGCGCTCTTTCTGCTGTTTCTTCTGCGGGCGGTATAACAAGAAGTAGAAGATAACCACCATCAACAAAATGGGCCAGCCGGCCTGAAACAACTGATTCAAGTCTTCCATGTAATTCACCTCCGTTACATACTGTTATCTTTCAGCGTTAGCTACGACTACTTTTTGTAGTTCGCCCAAAATTCCTCACGGAATGCCGGGAATCGATCCTCTAAAATAGCCTGCCGCATCTCGCGCATGAAATTCAATAAGAAATACAAATTATGATATGACACCAGACGGAACGCCAAAATCTCCTCCGCCTTATACAAGTGTCGAATATACGCACGTGAATAATTACGACACGCATAACATTGGCAGCCGTCTTCGATTGGGCCCCAATCATGCGTATACGTTGCATTTTTCACCGTTACTCGCCCTTGGTGGGTCATTGCCATACCATTGCGAGCCACCCGCGTCGGGAATACACAGTCAAACATATCAATGCCACGAGCCACACCTTCTACCAAACAATCCGGTGTGCCTACCCCCATGAGATACCGTGCTTTGCCGGTAGGTAATAACGGCGTCGTGTGCTCGAGGATATCATACATCAAATCATGGGGCTCCCCTACAGACAAGCCGCCTACGCTATAGCCGTCGAAATCCATGGCAACCAATTCTTTGGCACTGCGCTCACGTAAATCTTTATACATACCACCTTGGACAATACCAAACATTCCCTGTGTCGGTGATGTATGTGCTTCTTTACAGCGTTCCGCCCAACGCGTCGTGCGCGCCGTGGAGCGATCCGCATAAGCATAATCCGCCGGATACGGAATGCATTCATCAAAAGCCATCGCAATATCGGAGCCTAACTGTTCCTGAACGCGCGTAGCAATTTCCGGCGACAGGAACTTCTTGGAGCCGTCAATATGAGAACGGAAGGCCACCCCTTCCTCTGTAATTTTTCGCAAATCACCTAAGCTGAATACCTGAAAGCCACCGCTGTCCGTCAGTATGCCCCCATCCCAATTCATAAAGCGATGCATGCCACCGGCTTCCTCCACCAAATCGGATCCGGGACGCAAAAACAGATGATAGGTGTTACTCAAAATAATCTGAGCTCCCATCTCTTTTAATTCTTCCGGCGCCATGGTCTTAACCGTTGCTTGTGTGCCTACGGGCATGAACATCGGTGTCGTAAACGTACCGTGCGGTGTATGCAACAAGCCGGCACGCGCCCCCGTATGAGGACATTCTTTCTGTAACTCGTAGGTTATAACCACTCGCTACCTCCTATCAAAACTAACCCTTTTCAGGTTATTATATCATGAATCGCCGTACTTAGCGAATAAACATAGCATCGCCAAAGCTAAAGAATCGATACCGTTCTTTTACGGCTTCTTTATAAGCGGCCAAGCAATGCTCCCGTCCTGCCAAGGCACTGATAAGCATCAACAGCGTGGATTGCGGTAAATGGAAATTGGTAATAAGAGCATCTACCATCTTGTATTGATAACCGGGATAAATAAAGATTTGCGTCCAGTCATGACCGGCCTTCAGTTCTCCGTCTACCGTAGCCGATTCCAAGGTACGCACCGACGTCGTTCCTACCGCAACGATTCGTTTACCGGCGCGCCGCGCTTCGTTAATGATGTTCGCCGTTTCTTGCGTAACCACATAATATTCGCTGTGCATCTGATGATCTTCAATTACCTCTGCCGATACCGGACGGAATGTTCCCAAACCTACATGAAGAGTAACAAAGGCTAGCGTAACACCTTTTGCCTTTAATCGTTCCAATAATTCCGGTGTGAAATGAAGCCCTGCCGTAGGCGCTGCTGCCGATCCTTTTTCACGAGCATATACCGTCTGATACCGATTTTGATCCTCCAGCTTTTCGTGAATATACGGAGGCAACGGCATTTCGCCAATGTCCTGAATGATGTCATCAAACACACCGTCCACGGTGAAGCGAATGATGCGCCCGCCAAAGTCGGTCTTATCTATAACAGTACCGCTGAGTTTCTCATTAAAGACGATTTCTTGACCGATAGGGCATTTCTTTCCCGGTTTTACCAAACACTCCCACGTATTTTCACCGCAAGGTGTCAACAGTAATACTTCCACTTTACCGCCGCTTTCTTTGCGGTGACCGTACAAGCGTGCCGGAATCACCTTTGTATCATTGAATACTAATACATCATTAGGTCCCAATTCATCGATAATATCATAGAAATGCGCCTTATGTCCCACTTCACCGGTGACCTTATCAAGCGTCATAAGCCGTGATGTATCACGCGGTTCCACCGGATGCTGTGCAATTAATTCTTCCGGTAATTCATAATCAAATTCTGTCACTTTCATGTTACTTCATCTCACTTCTAGTATTGTTTATCAAAAGTAATGCCTGTATAGTAATGCCCCAGTATGGTTTTGTAATACTCCTTGGCATCACCGGCTTTTTGAGCCATCTCCGCAGCACCCCACTGTGACATGCCTAAGCCGTGTCCCCAGCCATACCCGCGGATAAAGACAATATCATTAGCTTTTTTAAATCGATGATATGCCTTTGGTTTTTTAAAGCTGTCCGCCGTGGCCGGCGGTCTTACATTTACATAAAAATCAAATAGCGTGGATTTAAGACCGAGCAGCTTCATCAAGCTGTCCCCGGAGATTGTAAGACTTCGCTTACTGCCAACGAAGACGGCTGCTTTAATTCGTCCCGATACACCGCGATCGCTTTCGTTTATGGGACGCTTTCGCAGAGGACTCAATTTAATTTCCTTTAAGGTGCCCACATCTTTACCTGCTGCACGAAGCTTACTTTCCAATTGCGCTCTGGTTAATCGCACCGTCCATGCGGAGGTGTCACTATTGTGCGCATAATCTTTGACGCCTTTTAAATACGGCTCGTGACCGCCCCATACATGTACACTGTCTTCGGTGTAGCCACCGCCGTCAGCGTGGAACAATGCTTGAATGGGAGCCCCGCCATAGGTCATGACAATGCCCCGCGTAGCATCTACGGCTGCCGTAGTAGCTGCAAACTCCGCACCTTTTCCACCATACACTTGATGAGCTACCGTCGGCTCCAAATCATAGCTATCACCTTTGGCAGTAGCCATCGTATACATAGCATACGTACGCGCTGCCACGGCCTGTGCCTTCAAAGCTTCTACAGGCCAAGTAGGCACGGCTTCCTTCGGCACCACGCCATAAATATAATGCTCCATAGGAACTTCATTAACAAGGCGCATGCTACTGCCGGCTACGGACACGACCAACTTGCCACGGTACCATATGCCATTTACATTCACTGCTGCCTGGCTGTCCCCCAGCGAGGAAACCGCCGGTTCAATATACGCTACGCGCCCCATCTTTTTACCGTTAATCGCCACTTGTCCGCCGGATAGTGAAACGGTAACCGACACCGGCTTCTTTAGCTCCTTGCGATATGTATGCGCTTCATCAAAGACCCGTATACCTGCAGGGCTACTCAAAGGAAAGGCTCCTGCCCGCGAACCGATTAAGATGCGCACCGCCGGCCCCAGCTCACGAGGAACCGTGGCCGGTGCCTCCTTGCCTCGTCTCGACTCCTTAGCCGTATCATTCTTCGTAACTGCCGCGGTTTTACTGTCAGTCTTTCTTTCTGCGGATGATATAACCGTACTCTTTGTTACGTTTTCTTTAGACGAAGATACAGTACTTCCTTCTTTCGTCACCGAAATAACCGCTGCCTGCGCCGGACCAATAGCAATTGCACTTAGCATACAACCCACAAGAAGTCCGGCTATACGTTGCTTACCTGTCATCGTTCCTCCTTGTGGGGATTTATGATTCCCAAATGATCATACGCCGCCTGCGTAGCAATTCGACCGCGGGACGTACGTGCCAAAAATCCTAATTGCATTAAGTATGGTTCATACACATCTTCAATCGTTTCACGTTCCTCGCTGACAGAAGCAGCAATCGTATCAATGCCCACCGGACCACCATTAAATTTCTCAATAATAGAACGCAGTACACGCCGATCGATACGATCAAGTCCTACTGCATCCACATCTAACCGGCCCAGGGCTTCATCGGCAATCTCCCGCGTAATAATGCCGTCGCCGATAACCTGCGCCACATCGCGCACCCGCTTTAGCAAACGATTAGCAATACGCGGCGTTCCGCGAGAACGCCGTGCAATTTCAGAAGCTCCTTCCGGCTCAATACCGATGTTTAGTATCTCCGCTGCTCGCGTAACGATAAATTCCAACTCGGCTTGCTTATAGTATTCCAATCGACTGATAACACCAAAACGATCACGCAACGGTCCCGCCAACGCTCCGGCTTTCGTCGTAGCGCCTACCAAGGTAAACCGCGGCAAGTCAATGCGAACCGAACGGGCACTGGGTCCCTTGCCGATAATAATATCCAACGCGTAATCTTCCATTGCCGAATATAACACTTCTTCCACACTGCGAGAAAGGCGATGAATTTCGTCAATAAACAATACGTCTCGGTCATCCAGGTTAGTCAACAGCGCCGCCAAATCACCGGCGCGCTCGATGGCCGGTCCCGAAGTGATTCTAAAATTAACACCTAACTCATTGGCAATAATACCGGCCAATGTAGTTTTTCCCAGTCCCGGCGGTCCATACAAAAGCACATGATCCAATGCCTCTTCACGTTGTTTTGCCGCTTGGATGAAAATAGATAAATTTTCTTTCGCCTTTTGTTGACCTATATACTCCTTGAAGTAGCGCGGACGCAAACTATATTGCCAGGTATCTTCGTCGCGCTCATCGTTTGAAACTAAGCGTACTTCTTCGTCCATGCTTACCTACCTTTCCCCAATGAAGATAATACGGCACGCAATAATTGTGATACATCCTTCGTACCGTCATCTAACCGTTCAATCTCCGGTGCTACTTCTTGTTCTGTGTAGCCCAGCGAAAGCAGAGCCGCCAATGTTTCACCGGCTACGCCCGTTGCTCTTTGGGCAACGGCAGTCGGAGTTACTTCATCGGATGCGCTTACACTACCTAACTTATTGATTTTATCCTTTAACTCGAGCACCAATCGCTCTGCCGATTTTTTCCCAATGCCCGGCAACTTTGTCAGTGCCTTGACGTCACCATTATAAATAGCCAACATGATCGACTCCGCCGGCATGCCCGACAACATTCCCAAGCCTACTTTAGGCCCGATGCCGGATACTGAAATAAGCAATAAAAACAAATCGTATTCAGCCATTGAAGCAAATCCATACAGCTGTATAGCATCTTCTCGAACACTCATGTACGTGTATAACGTAACCTCTTCGCCTTCCGACAATGCATCCCTTGTGGATGCAGCCACATACACACGATAACCTACGCCATGTACATCAACATAACAGCTGTCTCCAAACAGATGGGTTATCACACCCTTAACATATCCAATCATACGCGCTCACCTATTGTATTCATTCCATTCGTTATAGTGTTTGTCCTACTCAGCGCTTATAGCTGTATCCGCCGCTTTAACCGATCGCGATGAGAACTGTGCGCTGTGCAAATAGCGACTGCCAATGCATCCGCCGTATCGTCAGGCTTAATTTTTTCACGAATCCCTAAAATATTCATCGTCATATAAGTAACCTGATCCTTCGTTGCCTTGCCATAGCCTACAACGGCCTGCTTAATCTGTAACGGCGTATACTCGTAAATCGGTATATCCTGCTGATGTGCTGCTAGCAAAATAACACCGCGTGCCTGCCCTACCGTAATGGCTGTTGTTACATTACGATTAAAAAAAAGCTCTTCTACGCCAAACTTGTCCGGCTTATACTCTTCTAAAATATCACTCAGCTGATTAAACAATATTTCAAGACGAGCCGCATCGCTATCCTTAGGCTCCGTCGTAATTGCTCCATAGGCCACCGGTCGCAGGCGACTACCTTCCACATCGATAATGCCATATCCACAAATTGCCGTTCCCGGATCAATTCCAATAATTCGCACCGTGTCCTCCTTTAGCTACTTAAAAATTTCATATTGTTTATTATAGCATTCTTTACTGATCATATGCCAGTATTCACGTAAATCCCTGCTGTAGCTATGTAGTACCGGATAATAACCGACCATGTTCATCATAAAATTTGATTATTGTCGTTCTTATATTTCTTTGACAACCTCACTACCCTTAGGTATAATGAGCCAGTCACATTTTATTCCTATTCTTTTGAAAGGATTTTTATTGTTTTGTTACAGTACAGAGAGAGAGTTTTTACATTGAGAAAAAGAGGTGTCTTATGAGAAAATCAGAGTCCTATGCGGCACTTGTTATTGCCGCTGCTGCCTTATTTTTTGGGGAATGGTTATTAGGCAGCCAAGAATTATATGTTCGTTTGCTAAT
Source organism: Veillonella magna (assembly GCF_959600285.1). Lineage (NCBI taxonomy): Bacteria > Bacillati > Bacillota > Negativicutes > Veillonellales > Veillonellaceae > Veillonella > Veillonella magna. The sequence continues at coordinate 12,413 of NZ_CAUGKU010000023.1, forward strand.
CGGTATTGGGCTGGGCTACGCCCTATCTCGCGGGTATATCGGTTTTGCCGGCAGTGTCAATCGCGCCTATACTACGGGGTCAACGCGCTTGATGCGTATATTAATGTTCATGTTCTTTATTTCTGCACTCATGTCAGTGGCTGTCCTTTACGGTCATGATGCTACTAGCTTCGACCTTTGGGTGAATCCCATTAATACAGGCTTACTAATCGGTGGTCTGCTCTTCGGCTTTGGCATGGTCTTCTCCGGCTGCTGTGCCAGTGGGGTACTGGTTAATATGGTTGAACTGTTACCTCAAGCTATCATCACCCTTTTCTTCTTTGGCATGGGTGTATTCATCGGATTTCCCGTACAGCAAACCGCATCTTGGATCAACGAATCATGGTTATCTACGCCTACCGGCACCGCCTTGGGCACCAAAGGTGTTTATTTTCCGGACTTGTTTCCCAATGATGGACTGAACGGTTATTTGGGCGCCATACTACTGACTGCCGTGCTTTGTTTCCTCGTCATTGGCGTATCCTACCTTTACGAAAACAAACGTAAGAAATCATCTACCTATCGCTTACAATTTTTAGAGCACATGCAGGTCGATTACATGCAACGCGATTTGACAAAAGATATCGACATTACCCATGTACCGCAGCTATTTACCCGCGATACCTTTGAACGGCTGTTCGTCAATCCTTGGTCCATGCGTACCGGCGCTATGGTTATCGCTTCCATCTTCGTTATCCTCATGGGCGTAATCAAAGCAGGTTGGGGTGCTTCGACACCATACGGTATTTGGTTTGGAAAATTACTTATCACCCTCGGTGTTGGTACTGAACACATTGTCGCTTTTACCGGAATGAAAGCAGCCCCGTTTGTAAATCCCTTCTTCAGCCACCCCATTACCGTGCAAAATATAGGTATCATCCTTGGAGCATTGCTATACATGCTCTGCTGCGGTCAATTCATCAACTCTATGAAAGCCAGTCTGCATATTTCCGGCAAACAAATTGCTTTCTTTGCACTGGGCGGATTTTGCATGGGTATCGGCACTCGCTTTGCCAACGGCTGCAATGTAGGGGCGTTGTTTACCCCTATTGCCAACTTCTCGTTATCCGGCTGGATTTTCTTTATCTTTCTCGTAGCCGGTGCTATCATAGGTAACAAGGTAGCCGAGAAGGCCAGATTATAATGAAAGCTTAATCGTAATGAAAGGAGGCCGTCCTATGAGCCAGACAACATTTCCTGTTATCTTCGCCGGACACGGTAGTCCGATGATGGCACTGGAAACCACGGATGTAACCCGAGCCTTTTCTCGCTTGGGAGAACAAGTTTTAAAGGAGTACGGCACACCCAAAGCAATACTTATGATATCTGCCCATTGGTTCACACACGGCACGTATATCCAAAGTGCTGCCGTTCCAAAACAAATTTATGATATGTACGGCTTTCCTCAAGAACTATACGAAGTCAAATATCCTGTAAAAGGCTCCGCCTCGTTGACCAATGCAGTACTAAACCTCTTGGGCAAGGATGTATCCATCAACGATGCATGGGGCATCGATCACGGTGCTTGGACCGTCTTACTGCATATGTTCCCAGACGCTTCTATACCGGTTGTGCAATTATCCGTAAATCACGACCTCTCTCCTCAAGCAAGTTATGAGCTCGGTCAAAAGCTGATGTCCTTGCGTGAGTCAGGCTATCTCATCATGGGAAGCGGCAATACCGTACACAACCTGCGTGAAGCCGATTGGAGCAATCCCGGTGGCACCGCAGCAACTCACCGATTTAACGACTACATCATCGATGCTGTCACATCCGGTCATTATGAACCGGTCATAGGTTATACTGCACATCGCGACGCATCGTATGCCGTTCCTACGCCGGATCATTTTCTCCCTCTGCTCTATTGCTTGGGAGCCGCCGGTACGGATAACGCAGTAGCTTTTAATACCACCTGTAATTTAGGCAGCATTGCCATGACAGGGTTCACCTTTGGGATGTAACTGAAACACATAACTTAGAGGACTACTTGTGCCTTGGCAGACAAGTCTTGCAAATGACCTGTCTCCATCATGAGTAGCCCTCTTTCTTTTTGCCAAAGGAATTAACAGGACACAGTTTTACTTCTTGAACCTCTGCATTTTTTAATTTATTCTCTTTGGGTTGTTCAAGGATAGCTTCGCTACCTTTCTTTGTACTTTCTTTAGAGATGTTTAGTATAGTTTTATTTAGTTTAAGTATGCGTTCGGGTAGGCGTTCGGCTGGGCGTTCGGCTAGGCGTTCGGCTGGGCATCCGGGTAGACGTTCACCTAAGCAGTCTCTTTGACCTTCGGTTTTAGGCATACTTTGCCCCTCATTTTACAAAATATTTTGATCTTCATTTTGCAAAATACGTTTACCTTCGCTATCACTCATATCCACAGCAATCGCAGCACTGTTGCCTGATAAAAAGCCGGTAACTATCCCTTCCTCTTTCATGGAAATCATTTCATAGACTTTAGCTTTCTTACCTGGACGTACACTGTATCGAATGCGCCCCGCTTTAGGGAAACCCAGTATACATCGGCACCGAACACTTTTTTTCAGTTAGAAATAAAAATTACAAAAAATCTGTTCGCATCGCTCCGGTCGATGGATATGTGCAAACCAAAGCAATTAACACTATCGAACACTCATTTAATAAAACCAAACATTTAATTAATGACATAAAAATCAAAGATTTCTATATATAGATATCGTAGAATACTTTCATTTTTATTTTTCGCACACAATAGAATCCTCTCGATATGATGTAGAGTTTATAAAAATATTTTATAGTTATTGAAATTAAATATCACTTAAAATATAATAAAAACAACCTATGGGATATGTTTATTAGGGAGGATATGTATGAAAAGAAAATTAGTCAGAAAAATCACAGGTTTAGCATTAACACTTGGTATTACAGTATCTATCGGAGCTGCAGTATCTGCACACGGCGTCTATTTTGCCGATCGTCTAGACACACCGACCTTAGTTCTTGGCGAAGGGCCATATGACAACGCCTATCAACCATCTATGGTAACAGCTCTCGACGGCTACAGTGTTACCGGTGCGCCGATGACAGTAGATGTAAAAAAGCATGCATCCAATATTACAATTCAAAAATCGGATACCCTGGGACGTACAGTCACCTTCTTTGATTATGGTCACTTTACGAAGGACGCTTCCGGTACGATGCATGCCTTTAAAACCTTCGCCGAAGTACCCAATGCCGTAAAAACAACGCACGCCATCAAGTACAATATTCATTACTGGCAACCGGAAACAATACCTACTGCCATTGACAGTGTGCCTATTCAAATTATTCCTTCCGTCAATCCTTTGACATTGCGCAAAGGAGATACGTTTACCATCCAAGTCCTCAAGGACGGAAAACCCTATAGCCATGCACCTCTTATCGGCGATGTGATTAACGATCTTACCAATGAAAGCGAGGCCGATGAACATGGTCGTGCTACACTAACCGTACATGCGAACGGTCTAAATGTCATCGGTGTTGAAGTCGCACTTCCTACCGATGATCCTCATACGCAAAATAAATATTTCTCGTCATTATCCTTTATTATCGATCCCGAATAGTAAAAAGCATCCTACGATATCTCTTTAAACCTCAATCCAATAAAGGCATACTTAAATAAAGAGGGCGATTCATACCATACGCATGTCATTCGACAGAATTGACTGCTGAGGCATGAGTCGCCCTCTTTTCCCTCTTATTGGAGACCTCTTTCCCCTCTTATTGGCGAGAAGACACTATCATACTACTATGATAGTGATGCAATGATGATACACAACATATATGTGCATCACTTTATATTATATGCGGCGCGCAAATTCTTTTGCTAATGCAATGTCGTTAGCATCGGGATGGGTAGCGCCTTTTTTATGTCGTTCATCACGCTCTTTACTTTGTCCGTGTGGATGTCCTTTAGGAAATTTCTTATACATCAAGGCAATCACTTTAGGATCCACCTTTCCCTGACAAATGAAGGTATCAATCGGGGTTTGTCCTTCCGGTAACAATGAAATCGCCGCAGACATAGTGTCTTTTGCATGTTTCATCATCGGCGGCACACCACAGGTCATAAACAGTGCCACTTTGTCATTGTGAATTCTGGTGAGCACGGTTTGTGCCAATGCATCGGCTTGCAGTTGATTCGCCCAAAAGCCCAAACATACCACGTCATATTTGGATAAATCCTCGGGGGCATCCTGCGCTCGTACACAAGGTGTTCCCTGCGGCAATTCATCGGCAATCGCTTCTGCTACTTGCTTTGTATTTCCCGTCACCGAAGAATATATAACAATGTAGGTCAAATTCTTTTTTGTATCCATCCGTTACCTCCTCAGCAGTATAAACCAGCTAGCTTATTTAACTTATTTAACTTATTTAACTTATTTAACTTATTTAACTTATTTAAC
>NZ_CAUGKU010000024.1:0-8652 GCF_959600285.1 Veillonella magna
TTGATTACAAGGGAAAGCGGCATTTCTTACCCACAGGGATGCCAGAAGAGCCTAAGATTTATCCATATCAATAAATACAGCATCATGCTTCGCCTTGCGATCTTTTTCAGGAGGTAATTTCATATAGTCTCCCCATATTAACCTTAGATAGCGATCGTAGCCCTTCATCAAAGGAATTCTCTCTCCCTCAAATGATACATAAACAACTTCTTCAAAATCAGACTTAGGATGCCTAAGTTTCATCCCTTTTAAACTACCTATCAATTCGGTTACTTCATCAACTTTATCCCATTTATATCTCATCATTTGTTTCTCAGCAAATTTCCAGATAAAATACCGGACACTTTTATTTGGTATAACACTATAAACCAATGATGCAATTTTCCTAAACAATTTACCTTTGTTATCTGGTAAACGTTGTACATTAAATAAAGCAAATACCATTGCATAAAATAGCTGCAACATCCTATTAAATTTGCCCCGAGGACACCCATCAATTGGCATGATTTCTAAAGCTAACCCGTGACATATATCTTCGTTTACACTATGTCTATTAATAAAAGTTGTGTTTTCATCCCTAATAGATGCTCCTGCATCGTGATAATTAACATTCTTATCCGTTCTACAGTACTTATATCTCTTTGTATCAGCATACTTTTTCCATAGCACTGCCAAACGTTCATAATCCTCTCTTGGCATAAATACATCTAAATCATCATCCCAAGGAATAAATCCTTTATGCCTAATTGCACCTATTAATCCACCGCCGCATAAATAAAATTTTAGATTATGTTTTTCGCAAAAGTCCCTAAAATATATCAACATTTCTAATTCTTTATTTTGTAACCTTCTTATTATACTTTTCATAATTACCTACTTCATAACCGCAATAAACGTTTTAATCATAATCAGAATGTCTTTAAAAAAGCTAAAATTTTTAATGCTGTTTAAGTTCCATCTCATTTTTTCTGGTAAAATTCTATTTATATATGTTTCATCTGCATTCTGAGCATTACTTAAAATTTTCGCCTCATCCTTATATTTAATACTCGCTTCACTTGTAATCCCGGCGGGCAACAATAATGTAGCCAGCATTTCATTACTGTAATGTTCCACATATTTTGTAGCTTCAGGCCTTGTTCCTACGAAGCTCATATTACCGCTGAGAACATCAAATACCTGAGGAAACTCATCAAGACGGTATTTTCTAAGAAAGTGACCAACCTTTGTAATGCGACTATCGCCTTGTACAGTGACCGCGGTTCCTATTTTATCCGCATTATTGACCATCGTCCTAAATTTATGGATTCCAAATTTTTTTCCATACGTCGTTACACGTTCTTGACGATAAAAAATAGGTCCCTTGGAATCAGCTTTAATGCACGCTGCGATAATTGCCATCGGTCCCGATAAAACAACAAGGAGCATGCTCCCTGCTATTACATCAAAGACTCGTTTAGCAATTAAGCTACCTTTCTTCTTCTCTAAAATGTCATAATATGGTCTCACCTCATCACATTGCATATGAGAGGGTAACTCATTCCATTTTCGTAATAGCATGGCACGCTCCTTATTCATTTACTTCTATTAATCTTTATATTGTTTAATTACATCTTTTACATTTTCAATTACATAGTCCAAGTCCTCATCAGACAAATGTGTATGCAAAGGTAATGTAATAAGATTCTGATAATAATCATAGGCATTCGGAAAATCCTTAATATCCCATCCCAACGCTTTATACGCCGTCATCATCGGTAATGGTTTATAGTGAACATTGGTTGCAATACCGCGTTTTGCCAATTCGGTAATGATTTCGCGGCGTTCTTCATCACTAGCCCCCGGAACTCGAATTAAATATAAATGACCGGAAGAAATCTGGTGTTCTGCGAAATGATCCAAATGGAATAGACCTAATTCGTCACACATAGCATCATAGCGTTTAATCATTTCTTTACGGCGTTCCAGTAACTTCGGATAACGATCTAACTGCCGAAGTCCGATAGCAGCCATAATATCTGTCATATTACATTTATACCAAGGACCGATAATATCATATTCCCACGCACCGATTTGTGTCTTTGCCAATGCATCTTTACTCTGACCATGTAAAGAATACAACTGATACTGGTGATAAATTTCTTCATTATCAATTCCCGGGATATCCCGCCAGGTCGATGCACCGCCTTCGGCCGTGGTAAAGTTTTTTACTGCATGGAAGGAAAAGTCGGTAAAATCTGCAATAGCACCGGTCATCACGCCATCTCGGGAAGCGCCGAGAGCATGTGCACAATCAGAGAAAATAAGAATACGACCTACACTCTGCTGAATACGAGCACCTAAATCATCTCCCTGCTTTGGCGTAAACAGATTACGTTTTTCTTCGGCAATCTTAAACAGAGGTTCATAATGTGCTACCACGCCACCTAAATCTACGGCTACAATAGCCTTTGTGCGCGGTGTAATGGCTGCTGCTACTTTTTCATAATCCATTTCCGTAGAATCTTTTTGGCTGTCTACGAAAATAACCTTTGCACCGCAATGAATAGCTGCCGACGCAGATGCCGTATATGTATAGGCCGGAACTATAACTTCGTCACCTTCACCAATACCGCAAATTCTAAAATTGAGTTCTTCTGCTGCTGTCGCCGAATTCAGGCAAACAACCTTGCTGGTTCCACAATAGTCTGCCAAGCGTTTTTCTAACTCTTTCGTCCGAGGTCCTGTCGTAATCCAACCGGATTTTAAGGCCTTAACTACTTCTTCAATTTCATAATCTGTAATATCAGGAGGGCTAAAGGGAATATTTCGTTTAGCCATATCTTTTAGTCCTTTAGTATCTGTCATAGTTCTCTCCTCCTACCTATGATGAAAATTTTTTGTTTAGTATTTATCGCTTACAGCTTATCATCATCGTGATAATAATACTGATAGTATCCATACCGCCGTTGCTGCGGCATCTTATTGAGGATAACGCCGAGGATGTTAACTCCGGCCTGTTGCAATCGTTTCTTTGCATCCATCGCTTCATTCGGCGTCATACTGCCGGAGGCCACCACCATGAGTACACCGTCAACCATGTTCCCGATAACTGCCGCATCGGCTACAGCCAGAATCGGCGGCAAGTCAACGAGTACGTAATCATAGTGCTCACGAGCCCACGCGATGATTTCAGCCATCTTATGACTGCCTAATAATTCCGATGGATTCGGCGGAATCGGTCCACTGGCTAGTATATCTAAATTGGGAAATACATCGTGCTGCACCAAATCATCTAAGGCTTTACCGCGCACGAGAGCATTGGTCAAACCATCCTGCTCGATTTCAAATTTTTTATGCTGCGTCGGCTTACGCAAATCACAGTCAATGAGAAGTACCTTCTTGTTGTCCTGTGCCATAACGATAGCCAAATTGGCAATGGTCGTTGATTTCCCTTCCCCCGGAGAAGATGAAGTCACGCCCACTACCTGCAAGGTTTTATCTGCCCCTGCAAATTGTAGATTAATACGAATGGCACGATAGCCTTCACTAATAGGAGAGAGCTTATCGTAATGTGCTATTAATTCCGTTTTCGCCATGATAATCCTCCTTTTAGCTTAGCCCACCATGATTGTTTGCTGTGACCGGGACCCTCTTCCAACTGATCTTCAAATTTAGGAATCACACCCAGTACCGGCAAGCCCAAGTATTTTTCCACATCGTCCGCCGTACGCACCTTGCGGTTTAAGAGGCTCCGAGCAATAACAAACGCACTGCTACCTAACAGCCCTAAGACAAACGCAATGGCCAAGGTTAATGCCTTGCGCGGTGCAATCGGTTTTTCCGGCAGTGTAGGCTCGTCAATCACCTGTACCTCTGTGGGTACCATGATTTCCGCTACCTTTGCTTCTTCCAAACGTTTAGAGAGCATAACGTAGATTTCCTGCGCCACGTCCTGATCGCGTTTTAATTGGATATATCCCTTTTGCTGTTCCGGGAATTGTTCCATCATCTTATCTGCTTCTGCATCTAGCTGTGCCAATGCACCGGATTTGCTCTGTGCCACCGCAATTTGCGCTTCGTTTTTAAATTTGCTGGCCAAGAGTCCCTGCTGAACCGGATTGCTGGACGGTGCTTCCTGAGAGACTACCTTGTCTATTTCCGTATTTAACGAGGACGTTACCTCTTGGATTTGTTTATTCAAAGTCTGCATTTTAGGATGTTCATCCGTATATTTGCCCACGTAACCGGCTTTTTCTGCTTCCAGTTCTGCCAGCTGTGTTTTGTATTTCTGGATGGTCGGGCTATCTGCAATGCTAATACCTGCCGAAGATAATTGGCCGTCCGCACTGGCCAAGGCCGCTTTTGCTGTTTCCATGTTCAGCTGGTTTTCTGCCTTTGCCTTATCCAGCATAGAAATCTTATCGGTTAATCCCTTCATCTGATCCGTAGGCGAGAAGATTTTGTTATCCGACTGGTACGCCTGTAATTTATCTTCCGCTGCTTGCAATTCCTTCTTCGAAGAAACTACGCGTTTTTCCAAGAATTGACGAATCACTTTCTTTTCATCCTGCGATAGTTCCGTCAAGCGTTTAAGGAAGCCATTTACCAATAACTTATTCGCCTCTTGTGCCCCTTCCGCCGTATCGGCTGTCATGGCTACCTGCATGATATCCGTATCCTTGAACGGAGTCGTCGTAATATGTTCTTTTACATATTTTTCATATTCCGGATACTTACCTTCATCATCAACTTCTTCTGTCGCTTCAATAACCGGAATGACCACTTGGCGACTCTTTAAAATTTCTGCATCTGTGCTCATCTGTTGCTTGGATTGTAACGGATTCCCCGATGCAAGACTACTCAGCATGGAATCACCTAAACCTTGACTCTGCTTTACCCGCAGCAAGGCTACCGACTGGTATGTCGGTGTTGCAATCGCCAAGTACAATCCGGCCAGCAAAATACATACCGCCGTAGTTTTCACAATAAATGATGTATGTTCACGGATGGTATGCCACAGCTCGACCAGGTCTATCGTCTCTTCTTCTTTCGAAATATCCTTACGTGTATCTTCTGCCATTGTCACACCCCTTATCACTCATCTAAATTCTTTTTAGCTTCCGTAATAGAATAGATACCACTAAAAATTGGCGCAATATCACGACTAAAGCTAATACGACCATTTCTTGTTAAGTACAGCATATCACCTTCGCGCATTTCGTAGTTTTCGCTCATATCCCCCGTTTCGAGCATATGATTTAAGTTAATAGCAATGAGTTCCTTCGGACGATCTTGGCGAATGAGGTAAATTTTCTTTTTCGCCGTATCCCAGTTAAAGCCGGAGGCTGCCCCAATAGCATCAATCACGGTATGTCCTTTGGTGAGTTCAAAGGCACCGGGACGGTTTACTTCACCAAATACATAGACGCGTACGGTGCCCAGTTTTACAACGTTCACCGCCACATCGGGGTCCACGATATACTTGGATAAGCGCGTCCGCAGTTCCTTAGTAAATTGTGCCACCGTCAAGCCGTTCGCGTTGATTTCTCCGGCCAGCGGTATGGATACTCTCCCATCAGGCCGCACCAAATAGGGTGTCATAGTCCCCGACGCATTCACCGAGGTACTGATGCTCGGCTCCTGGGTGACCACAATGCTTAGCTGATCACCGGAGCGCATCGTATATTCGCTGGCCATGGCACCGCCTGTCGTCAGTACAAGGCCCATAACCATTGCTGCCAATTTCTTCTTCATCCTACAACTCCTTATACTATCCACTTACCTACGTGTTGCTATTGGTCTTATCCGAACAATTTGGCAAAGAAGCCTTTTTTCTTCGGCTTTTCTTCTCGCCATTCCCCTTCTATGGACGGATAAATAGCTTTTTTATTCAATAGCTTTCTCCCATTATCCTCACAACGCTGCCATAAAGCGGCACCGTTTGTTAACTGTTTAATAGCCACCTCAACGGGGGCCAAATCAGGATTACGCACCGTTGTCCGATGCGCATCGCTGCCAAGGAAACAAATCATGTCCTTACGGGCCAGCATTTCTACGCGGCGTTGTACTTCCTCACCGAAGTAACCTACGAAGCTACCGCCGTTACACTGGGTGAGTACGCCTTTTTCCAGCCACTTCCAGATGTACCGCGGTTTTTCCATAATGCGGTCGTACCGTTCCGGATGTGCCAAGATAGGGCGATAGCCGCGCACCATCAATTCAAACAGCAAATTTTCCGTCTGCTTCGGTTCGCTTTGATTGGTTAATTCACAAAGAATATAGCGACTACCGGCAATACAGTAATCCCGTGCGTCTTCCTTTAGGAAGCGTAAGGCTTCAAAATTGATTTCTACCTCCGCACCGGTATGAATGGTAATGGGAATGCCTGCTTTCTTAGCATCTTCCTGCAAGGCGGTTGCCTTTTCCACGATAACCGACCATTCCGGTACCACACCGCGCCGGTTCACATGAGGCGTGGCGATAATATCCGTCGTGCCGCAGGCAGCTGCCATACGTAACATTTCAATGGACATGTCAAACGATTTAGATCCATCATCTATATCATATAATATGTGAGAATGTAAGTCTATCATTAGATTGGTCTCCTACTCTTCTTTACTACGCAAGATATCCGCTTTACTGTTTATCGTCCTTTTTAGTCAATGTAGCCGATGCCAGCTCGTTTAAGTCTACACCGTCACCGGTTGCCTTGGCGCGAATCAAACTGTCCGCCACGGCATTGGCCGCTTCCGATGTGTGGTTCGGATGATAGGTAGGGATAATCTCCTTAAAAATAGCAATAATGTCATTTGCCGAATGTGTATGCAATAGCTCTTCGATTTTATTAAACAGCCAATCGGCGTCCAGCGGTTCAATGCGTGCTTCGTAAATTTTTTCGTGTTTAGTGTGTTCCGTCCCTTCTTCGGCGGTCAACAATTCTTCATACAATTTTTCGCCGGGCCGTAAACCTGTAATCTGAATGGGGATTTCCGTTCCCGGTTCAAAGCCGCTAAGGCGAATCATATTGCGAGCGAGGTCAATAATCTTAACCGGTTCCCCCATGTCCAAGAGGAAGAGCTCGCCGCCTTTACCCATGGCACCGGCTTGAAGTACCAACTGACTGGCTTCCGGAATAGTCATAAAGTAACGAATCATTTCTTCGTGCGTTACCGTCACCGGTCCGCCCTTGGCAATTTGTTCTCTAAAGAGCGGTACCACACTGCCGCGGCTACCCAGTACATTACCGAAGCGTACCGTTACATATTCTGTAGGATAGCGTCCGTTCATCGCTTGGATAACCTTTTCCGCAATACGTTTTGATGCCCCCATAACGCTGGTCGGATTTACTGCTTTATCCGTAGAAATCATTACGAATTTACGTACCCCGCTGCGTCCGGCTACGTCCGCCACGGACCGCGTTCCTAAAATGTTGTTCAGTACTGCCGACATCGGCCACGCTTCCATAAGCGGTACATGTTTATGCGCTGCCGCATGGAACACAACCTCCGGTTTGTATTCGGCGAAGATGCTCATCAGCTGTTCTGTATCGCGAATATCAGCCACTACCGGCGTAACGGCATCTACACCGTACTTTTTACTCAATTCTTTATTGATTAAGTAAATGCTGTTTTCACCGTGACCGAGCAAAATAAGTTTGGCCGGTTTCATGCGCATAACGCTGCGACAAATTTCCGAGCCGATAGATCCGCCGGCACCGGTAACAAGAACAACCTTACCTTCCAGGTACGCCGCAATTTCTTCCATATCGAGTCGCACCGGCTCGCGTTGCAGCAAGTCTTCGATTGCGATAGGACGCATCTGCGACAAGGATACATTGCCATCCAATAATTGATACAGGCCCGGTAAAATATTCGTCTTACATTTCAGCGGCGCACAGATGGAAACGATTTCTTTCACCGTGGCTGCCTTCGCCGATGGCATGGCAATAACGATTTCTTTAATACCGTGTTCGGCTACGAGACGCGGAATATCGTGACGGTCCCCCATAATCATCTGTCCCGCCAAGAGACGACCTACCTTTTTCGGGTCATCATCCACAAAGCCAACGAGCTCGCGATTTTTTGCATGATAGGTCATGATTTCACGGGCAATAATGGCTCCCGCATCACCGGCACCGACAATGAGGACAGGCACGGTTTCTTCATTTTTTTGCTTATTGGAATAATATTTCAAGCTAACGTAACGGAACATAAGACGACCGAAGCCAATAATCCCGGTTATCACGATAAAGAGAATGACATATAGTGAGCGCGGCAGGTTCAATCCCATAGCCATAGTAATCGCCGCGTAGGTAACACAAGCACCTAAGCCGGAATAAATGAGCGCAAATAATTCCCGCGAGCCTGCATAACGCCATACCCGCTGATAAATGCGCAGAATATACATCCAAGCTAAATAGCTAAGCACCAGTATGGGCGCTGTTTGTTGCAGCATCGACGCATAGGGCGTTGTATGAAATTCAAAGCGCAAGCCGTAACTGATGGCTGTGCCCAAGAGCACCGCCACTATATCCGCTACAATAAAAATTAATAATTTCGTCCATCGTCCGCGCATGTACCATCATCCTTTGTTTCTAACACTACATCAAAAATTTTGGGCTCTTCTGGCATCCCTGTGGGTAAGAAATGCCGCTTTCCCTTGTAATCAAGC
>NZ_CAUGKU010000025.1:0-5374 GCF_959600285.1 Veillonella magna
CTTGATTACAAGGGAAAGCGGCATTTCTTACCCACAGGGATGCCAGAAGAGCCAATTTTATCTGTGAAATCAAAAAGGCATCTCCGTCGAAAGGTGTTATCGTTGAAGAATTTCCTTTTGTAGATATTGCAAAAGAATATGAAGAAGCCGGCGCGGCAGCTATTTCGGTGTTGACGGAACCTGCTTATTTTATGGGCGTTGATTCGTACGTAACGGACGTAGCCGATGTGGTTACGATTCCTATTTTACGAAAAGACTTCATTGTTGATGAATATCAGATTTACGAATCCAAAGTATTGGGAGCCTCGGCTATTTTGCTCCTTTGCTCCGTACTGGATGAGGAAGAATTAGCACGGTTCATGGCGTTGGCTACAGAGCTTGGGCTATCCTGTTTGGTGGAAGCGCATAACGAAGAGGAAGTAAAAAAAGCGCTGGCCGTTAATGCGCGTATTATCGGTATAAATAATCGCGATTTAAAAGATTTTAGTGTGGACGTAGGTAACAGTATTCGTCTGCGGTCGTTAATTCCGGACGGTGTTATTGTAGTGGCAGAGAGCGGAATTAAGTCAGCTGATGAAATTGAGGCTTTGCGCGAGCATCAAATTCATGCCGCATTAATCGGTGAAACACTGATGCGGTCGGAAGACAAAACCAAGGCATTAACGGAACTGTTCGGACCGGTGCGCGGTTTGCAGGTGAAAATTTGCGGATTATCCCGCACTGAAGATATTACGGTAGTCAACAATCCGGCGGTGCGACCGACTTATGCCGGTTTTGTCTTTGCGGAGAGCCCGCGTCGGGTCAGCGTATCCGATGCGCGAAATTTAATTTCCCAGATGGCACCGCAAATTCAGGCGGTCGGCGTTTTTGTTAATGAAGATGTGGAAACGATGGCGCATTTGGCGGAAACGGTACCGTTACAAGTCATCCAGCTTCATGGCGATGAAACGGAAGATATGATTAAGCAACTGCGGCAGTTAACTACGGCTCGTATTTGGAAAGCCGTGCGGGTGCAATCGGAAGACGATGTGCTGCGCTGGAATGAATCGGTAGCAGATTTATTGCTCTTTGATGCATACAAAACAGATGCATATGGCGGGAACGGTCATGTGTTTGATTGGAAGCTGTTGAAGAAATGTACGAAGCCCTTTATTTTAGCTGGCGGTATTCACAGTAAAAACGTGGCACGGGCTATACGCAATGTAAAGCCCTATGCGATTGATGCCAGCAGTGGTCTTGAAACCGACGGCGTGAAAGATAAGGAAAAGATTTTCCACTTTATGGATATTATTAAAAAAGTTCGCAACTAAGCGGCCATGGTGTAAGAGACCTATGGTTAGGTAGCATAGAAGGAGAGAGAGTATGGAAGCGATGAATATTCAAGGCGGTGCCAAACAGGATGGCCGTTACGGTGAGTTCGGCGGACAATTTGTGCCGGAAACATTGATGAATGCTATTTTAGAAGTAGAGAAAGCATATTTACAATACAAAGATGATCCAGACTTTATTCGCGAATTGGAAGATTTGCAGGTCAACTATACCGGTCGGCCATCGTTGTTGTACTATGCGGAAAAAATGACAAAGGACTTGGGCGGTGCGAAAATTTATTTAAAGCGTGAAGATTTAAATCACACCGGATCGCATAAAATAAATAATGTCCTTGGCCATGTGTTGTTGGCTAAACGCATGGGCAAGACGCGTATCATTGCCGAAACCGGTGCAGGTCAGCATGGTGTAGCAGCGGCTACGGCGGCAGCACTTCTCGGGATGAAATGCGAAGTGTTCATGGGAAAGGAAGACACGGAGCGACAAGCACTAAATGTATACCGGATGCGCCTGTTAGGAGCAACGGTACATGAAGTTACTACGGGAACGATGACCTTAAAAGATGCGGTCAGTGAAACATTGCGAGAATGGACGCGCCGCGTTGACGATACGTATTACGCCATGGGATCAGCCGTAGGGCCGCATCCGTTCCCGATGATTGTGCGCGATTTCCAAAGTATTATCAGTAAGGAAGCTAAAGAGCAAATTTTAGCGGCCGAAGGGAAATTGCCGGCAGCGGTATTGGCTTGCGTAGGCGGTGGCAGCAATGCCATTGGCATGTTCCATCACTTTGTGCCGGATGCGTCCGTAAAGCTTATCGGATGTGAAGCGGCCGGTCGAGGTATTGATACATTAGAACATGCGGCGACATTGGCGAAGGGATCTAAAGGAATTTTCCACGGTATGCATTCCTACTTCGTACAAAACGAATATGGACAAATCGCACCGGTGTATTCTATTTCGGCAGGGTTGGATTATCCGGGAATCGGGCCGGAGCATGCATACCTACATGCATCGGGACGTGCGGAATATGTGCCTATTACCGATGATGAAGCCGTAGATGCTTTTGAATATTTGTCGCGCACGGAAGGAATTATCCCGGCTATTGAAAGTGCGCATGCCGTAGCTTATGCAATGAAGATTGCACCAACTATGAAAAAAGATGAGAGTATGATTATTTGTCTGTCCGGTCGCGGTGATAAAGACGTAGCCGCTATGGCAGCGTATAGGGGGATTCAGATCGATGAGTAAAATAGCAGATGCATTCACGAATAAAAAAGCATTCATTCCGTTTCTCACCGCCGGTGATCCGACGATGGAAGCAACGGAGCGTTACATTAAAATTATGGCTGATGCCGGCGCCGATTTAATTGAAATCGGGATTCCTTTTTCGGATCCTGTGGCGGAAGGACCGGTGATTCAAGAGGCCACATTGCGGTCCTTAACGCATGGTACAACTACCGATGCTATTTTTGATATGGTCGAACGCGTTCGTCCGACTATATCAATTCCTTTAGTCGTGATGACCTATCTTAATCCGATTTATGTATATGGTGCGGATCGATTCATGGCGCGTTGCAAGAAGGCAGGAATTTGCGGCGTCATTGTGCCGGACATGCCTTTTGAAGAAAAAGGGGTACTTATTGATGTAGCTCATGCCCATGATATTGAAGTGGTGTCGTTGATTGCGCCGACATCGGAAGAGCGCATTGGTATGATTGCCAAAGAAGCAGAAGGTTTCGTATATTGCGTATCCTCTATGGGGGTAACCGGAGTGCGCAAAGAAATTACGACGGATGTAGGATCTATAGTCGATCAGATTAAACGTTATACCGATGTGCCGGTAGCTGTTGGATTTGGCATCAGCACACCGGAGCAGGCGGCGGCCATGGCAAAAGTATCCGACGGAGCAATCGTTGGTTCGGCTATTGTCCGCATCATCGGTGAACACGGTGATAAAGCAGACGAGGCACTGCGTGAATATGTAAAGGCAATGAAGGCTGCGGTAGGGTAGACTTTCCGTAGAAGGTGTTGTTTACCTGTAAGTGAGTAGTTATAATTTATAGGCATTTCTTGTTTGCGGGCATAATAAATATTAAAAAATATAGGTAAATTATTGAAATAGGAGACAGGCCGTAGCAGATGTGAGATTTGATATGGCCTGTTTTGTTATGCAGAATAGATTTATATGAACATCTGTACAGGGGGGAGGGTACATGATATCATAAAAATGATTAGGGATTAGACCTAATTGAGTGTGAGTTTATAATCAGAATTGGAAAGGAGTGTTAGTTATGAGTTCGTCTAAAACTAACAAACAGACCAAACAATTACGCAAAAAAATTATGTTGTCCTTAATGGCTGCTGGTGTCATCGGTACGGTGACGTTGGGCGCTTCCGGAATTGTGGAAGCTAAAGATATTGTTGCCGGCGGTGTCGCTACCCAATATGGTGCAACGGATATATCTGCGGATACGGCTATTATCGGTGGTTGGAGCTTTAGTGGCGACAATAATAGAGATATGGATCACAGCGAAGATACTACATCCGTTACGATGAATGATGGTACGGCACGGATGATTGTAGGCGGTAGCCAAATTATGAATAGTAATGACCCGGGTGGAACTATTGATGTAGGTACTACCAATGTAGTTATTAACAAAGGTACAGTGAAAGGTTTATCTAAAACAGGTGGCCCTACCGGCGCGGTTATCGGTGGTAACTACATTGTAGCCGATGATACCTGGAGAGGATCCATGTTTGCAAATACAAATGTAAAGGGTGTTACTAACGTAACTATTAACGGCGGTACCTTTGAGGCACCGATTATTGCCGGATCGGTGGCACAGAATTTAGGAGAAGCAGTTAAAGAAGGAAAACGGATTGTCGCTTATAATGATAAGACAAATTTAACTATAAAGGGTGGAGCCTATCCGGAAATTTATAATCCGAAATATATCTATAAAATTGATGAAGACGGATTTGAAGATATAGAGTATAGCTACACAGGTAATGCTATTTATGCCGGTGGAGCAGCAATGGGAAGCGGAGCTGAGGCTGACGTAAAAAATGCTGTTGTAACGCTCGATGGACTTAATCAGAATGTTGACCTTGAGAATCCCGGAGAAGATGAATTCAGGGGATATGTAGAAGTATATGGCGGAGGTTTATCTCATGCTGGTGGCTCTACTTCTGTAGAAAACGTCACTATCAATGTTATAAATGCAAAAAATATAGCTATTAACGCCGGCGGTAGTGCAGTAAGCGTTCCATATACAGTGCCGGATACGGAAGATCCAACAAAGGAAATGCTTATTCCACATGCAGATTTTAAAAATGCTGATGACTTAGCATCTAATACCTACGCCCATGTGGGAACAGCGACTATTAATATTCATAACGGTCAGATTTGGAACTTGTGGCTTGCTGGTGAAGGTTGGAATGAATACATGGGAGAGCAAGGACCAGGTTTGACATCTGTTGTTGATAATACGGTCGTAAATTATTATGGTGGAATGATAGGGGAAATTAATGCTCCAGGGGCTAAAAATACAGTTTTAAATTTGGAGAATAATCTAGAGTTGGATGTTCCCCAGGTAGGTAAGGAAAATAAAAATTATGTCCCAAAAATTTCTTTTTCCGGTGAGTTTAATAAGAGAATCTCGGAATATGATGAAAGTGGTAACCCAGTATATAGTGTACCAAAAATAAGTGAGTTTATTATTAATGCAAAGCATCACGATATTGGAGGTAGTATAACAGTTAATGCAGATAGAGAAGAAAATGAACAGTGGGATAATTATGCAGAAATGGTGATTAATGATGCTAATACAATTTCGGGTAATATAACTGTGAATCGGGATGGGCATTTATTCCTAAATAAGACTAACACCATTAAAGGAGATATTTTTGCTAACGGTAATTCCTCTATAGAAGGCTATGAAGTGGGAACCGTAGACGGAAATCTAATAGCAGAAAAAAATGCGTCTATTAATGAGGCTTCGGGCATGATTGTGGGTAAGTAGCCTCTGCCTCGCCCACTGTTTTT
>NZ_CAUGKU010000026.1:0-4970 GCF_959600285.1 Veillonella magna
CTGCTTCGGCTTTGCTCTGAGCATCCTCAGCTTTACCTTGAGCCTCTTCGGCTTTTCCTTGAGCTGCTTCGGCTTTACCCTGAGCATCCTCAGCTTTACCTTGAGCCTCTTCGGCTTTTCCTTGAGCTGCTTCGGCTTTACCCTGAGCATCCTCAGCTTTACCTTGAGCCTCTTCGGCTTTTCCTTGAGCTGCTTCGGCTTTACCCTGAGCATCCTCAGCTTTACCTTGAGCCTCTTCGGCTTTTCCTTGAGCTGCTTCGGCTTTGCTCTGAGCATCCTCAGCTTTACCTTGAGCCTCTTCGGCTTTACCTTGAGCCTCTTCGGCTTTTCCTTGAGCCGTTTTAGCATCAGCCACGGCCTGATTAATCTTGTTCATGTAATCATCAGAAATGCCAACTTTGACTAGCTTATTACCATCACTATCTGTAACTGTTCCAGCCGTAAGCCCATCAGTAAAAGCAAAACGCAAATTGCTGATAGTATAGTTCTTATTTGCTTCCGGAACAACCGCCGTACCATTACCATAAACAGAATCACTTACACTGCCACCGCTATAGATATATACCGGTGATTCAGCCACAGCCGTTAACTGTTTAACATTAACGGCATCATTGTCATTGATACCACCGGCGACATTTACAATACGGCGTTTGATGTCGGGGATATTTAAATTATCCTTACCAAATTCTAACGAATATGCTTCCGTGCCAACAGAAATAACACCCACATTACCTTTAACAGCTTCATTACTATATTTAGCTTTTCCGCCTGCTACATCAATTCCCTCAGTACTGGAATAACTACCTAATGCTACACTGTTTGTCTGATCTGTACGGGCCCACATTCCCAATGCGACAGCATTAGCAGCCTTAGAACCTATTTCTGTTCTTGCCCCCATAGCAATACTTCCATATGCAAACGCATTAGCAAAGCGGCCTACTGCGAGGGCATCTATTGCGGCAGCTACTGTCTGCTGGCCAATAGCTACACTACTTTCCTCTATAGCACGAGAGGATAATCCAATTGCAACAGATCGTTTTCCGTATGCGCGTGTCCCTTGCCCAATAGCAGTTGCTTCAAAACCCGATGCTCCTGTATTCCAACCAATAGCAAGAGATCCTTCCTGCGGATTGTCATATTCCTCCTTCGATATAGAAGATTCATCTCCGGAAGCGGGGCTACCATCTACATTAACATATTCCGTAGGGACCTCTTCCATATCTGAAATTAGTCTTGTTGGTGTTTCCTTAATCGTAAACTTTTTAATTTCATCACTTAAATCACCAACATAGGCACTAGTACCAATTGATACCGCATATGGAGATTTTTCTGTATTCTGAGCAAATCCGCCTATAGAAATTGCCCATTGTCCTGCACTATTTGTTGATACCCCATTGGCAATAGAACCATACCCAGGTGCCTTTGCCTTCCATCCTTGAGCAATGGCAAACTCACCAGCATCAGCCTCTCTGCCCAAGGAAAGTGCCCCTGTATTTGCTCTAGCCTTATAACCCATAACAATAGCATAATCTATTGGAGTTTCTTCCTTTCCGACGAGTTTAGATGCCTTTGCTCTATCACCGATAGCAATAGAATGCTGACCATTAGCCAAGGCGTTATAACCTGTTGCTAGCGAATATTCACCTGCTTCCGTGTATGCACCGGTTGCTATCGCTCTGTTCCCCTTGGCCTTAGCTGTATTTCCTATAGCTACATTATCACCCTTCTGTGCCAAAGCCCCATACCCGATAGCAATAGACTTTGACTGTATTGCTTGACTATCCGTACCAATAGCAATGGAGTGACTCGCTGGATATATCCTTTCTTTTTCTGTTCCATCATCTTTCTTTACCGTCTCTTTAACGGTAATCGTTTTCGCATTATTTCCGATTGCAATAGCACCCGTGCTGTCAGATTTCGCCGTGTTCCCAATGGCAACCGCATTTGTACCACTGGCTGTCGCTCCTTCGCCTTCTGCAACTGCACCCGTTCCCGAAGCTGTTGCCCCCGTTGCCGTATCCGAACTCAAATTAACGGCAACGCCACCTTTTTCGGTAGTATCCGTCACACCTGCTGCCTGGACCATTCCGCCAACCACGCCGGAAAATCCTAGCACCAATGCTAATGTAACGGCCTTGACTAACCGACCGTTTCTTACGAATGCCCCCCCCGATTGGACGAAGCATATACACTCTCACTCATAGTATGTTTCATAACGACGCATCCTCCTCACTTGATAACTCTGCGTTTTCTGAATCCTTAACTTGAAATATAACAATTTGCACTCACTATACCCACTAAGGTGTGCTCACCATGAGTATACTCCCCTATTTCGGTTATGTAAAGGTAAGTTGTGTTTTTGAATGTATTTACTTCGATTTTTTATTTTATTTTTCTTCAATTATCTACATAAGTATTAACTAGTCAGTAATTTTTACAACTACATCTATACAACTGAATATCTTTTGTCGAATCAAAGTTATTTATCAAATGTACTCACTGTGAATTATCTAACCAGCAGATTCCCTACAGCCAAAAGCTGATTGACTTCATAAAAACAGAAATAAAAAAAATCCTGAACACGTCGTTCAGAATCTAAAAAACGACCGCACCGCCTCGAGTTATCCCTCAAGGCGATGCGGTCGTTTCTATATGACCACTCTATACCTAATGTGGTTAAATCCCTATTAAGTTAGCTGATCGCACCATCTTCTAATGAACGATTCGATTAGATTTCGCGGTACGGTTTCTGACCCAATTCGTAGAAGTTGTTGCCTTCGGTATCGCCAACTACGATGCACGGGAAATCTTCAACAGTCAATTCTGCCAAAGCTTCAGGACCGAGGTCTTCGTAAGCAATAACTTCATATTTCTTAATGGATTTAGCAATCAAAGCAGCAGCGCCGCCAACAGCAGCAAAGTAAGTTACGCCATGTTTTTTCATAGCGTCAACAACTGCCTGGGAACGGGAGCCTTTACCAATCATGCCTTTGATGCCCTGTTCGAGCATAGTCGGAGTGTACGCATCCATACGGCCGGAAGTAGTCGGGCCTGCGGAACCGATCGGATCGCCCGGTTTTGCCGGAGTAGGTCCGAGGTAGTACACGATTTTGTCATGCCAATCGATAGGTAATTTTTCGCCGCGTGCCAATGCTTCGGTCATAACTTTATGAGCAGCATCACGAGCGCTATAGATTTTACCGGTGATTAATACGCTGTCACCGACTTTTAATTTTCTGGAAACTTCTTCCGTTAACGGTGTAGTAAGACGAATTGTTTCAGCCATTGTAACTTTCCTCCCTAATATTAAAGAATTTCTTCAGCGTGACGGCTTGCATGGCAGCAGATAGTCACAGCTACAGGAAGGCCGGCAATGTGAGTTGCAGCCCATTCGATATTTACTGCCAATGCAGTAGTAGTACCGCCGAGCTGAGGTCCGATACCGGTCTTGTTGATCATGCCCAACAATTCTTCTTCTAATTTTGCATATTCAGGATGTTCGTTGCGAGTCTGAGTGGAACGAAGCAAGGCTTTCTTGGAAAGGAATGCTGCATAGTCCATAGTACCGCCGATACCAACGCCAACAACCATCGGAGGGCACGGGTTCGGGCCGGCTTTTTTAACGATTTCCATAACAGCGTTCTTAACGCCTTCTACGCCGTCAGCCGGTACGAGCATTTTAACGCCGGATTTGTTTTCACTACCGAAACCTTTAAGTTCCATGTCGATTTTAACTTTGTCGCCAGGAACGATTTTGGTGTAAATAATAGCCGGAGTATTGTTCTGGGTGTTTTTACGGTTGAACAACGGTTCAGCAACAACGGATTTTCTGAGGTAGCCTTCTACATAGCCTTTAGCAACGCCGGCCTGGATGGCTTCTTCAAGGGATCCACCTTCAAAGTGTACGTCCTGACCTACTTCGAGAAATACGATGGTGTAACCGGTATCCTGGCAAATAGGACGGTCTTCTTCTTTGGCGATTTCAGCATTTGTAATAATCTGATCCAATACAACGCAACCTACCGGAGATTTTTCTGTTTCACGGCCGTGTTTCAAAGCTGTATACACGTCTTCCGGTAAGTAGTAAGCTGCGTTTTTACACATCTGCGCAACTGTTTCCGTAATTTTTGCTACATCAATTGTACGCAAAATAATCCCTCCTCAATGTAACACGAGATATATTTCATGGCTTAATAATACCACACGTCATGGCTCTTTTCAAATCATAGCTATGCAGTTTACTCAACCTATCCCGTATATTGAAAATCATTCTCTAATTTATAAAAATGGCGTACTTTCGGCTATTTCAGCCTTTTTCGATATACTTTACTACGGCAATTCAACTTTATTATTTTATATTTATACATTTATAGTGTACATATCCAAGACTGTCGATACCGCTGAAGTGCTACACTTCGCCGTCTGCCCCACCCCTACCGAAAAGAAGGTACTCCTTGCGGACGAAAACCACAAGGGTTACACATTATTTTTGAATAGTCTACTCGTTTTCCACAATTTCGTTCTCTCTTATGTTACGGATAAATGAAAAAGAGATACCTCCGTTCGAGGTACCTCTTCCTATCATCTATAGGACTCTCTCCTGTCCTTCTACTAGCTTTTTTAATATTAGTTCTCAAATAAACTTATTTTTTGACGATTTTTAGGACCGAAAACGTCGGTTTTGACTACACGAAAGCTCTGTTTTTGACGTTTTCCCAACGTATAAGAATTATTTGTAATAGGTTTTTTTCACTTTCTTCATTCATTTTCGTCCGTCATCATCGGCGGCCTTCATCATTTAGAACCTGCATTCCATGACCACCCAAGACTTTTGAAAACTTCATCATTGGCAACCTTCATCATTTAGAACTTATATCATGTATGCATCATGTATGTATCGCGTATGTATCGTGAGCGTGTAGCGTACAGCCTTCGTATGTATCGTGTAGCGTACAGCCTTCGTATGTATC